>JADJFV010000038.1 GCA_016708435.1 Leptospiraceae bacterium
TTGGTCAAGGAAAAAGGTTCGGGTTTATGAATAAATTTTCTTTTCGTTTGCGGTTTATTTCCATTGCTTTTGTTCTTTCCTTCCGCAGTTGTCCGTTACTTTGCAACCAAAAGAAGTAAATTTTTGATTGATATCTTTTATACGATTGTACATATTAATTGTAGATAAAATGCAATGCTTCTTGCGTTATCAATTACAATTTAATGGATAGCTTCTTCTGTCCAAGAATGCAATCGAATAGAACAACTTCTATTATCTGCATATACACTATTATTGTCAGCAAATACTCAAGCGTTTCTAAAATGGCAGTAATTTCATATTATCCGTTTCCACTGTGAAAAGCATGTTAGCGCCTCGCTATGCATTTGCATTCTTCTTAGTCCAATTTTTAAATCTTGTAGATTTATAGAAACATGCTTGACGAATTTTTCTTCTTCTCTAAATTTTATCCATGAAAAAATCTTTAACCGAATTCTCTTATTTATTGTAATGGAAATAAATTTACTTTTATCAGGACTCACCGAATGAACACAGCCGAAATTATTCCTTTTTTTTTTGTATTCTTTTTACTCTATCCATTTTTCTCAGACAAGAAATTCTGATAAACTTTTCACACCTAAAGAGGAATTGAATAGAGAAATTGAAGAACTAAAGCAAGAAAAGAAAAGACTAGAAGAGGAAATTCGAAATCTAGATAAGGCAAAGGAAAAGAATTTACTTCCAAAAGAATCTACTTTTCAAATACAGATAAAACATATATGAAGAAGATTTCTTTAAATTGAAGACAACATTGTAATCACAGCTTCTAGAAAGTTCAGAAAGTTTCGAAGCTCCGCTTCCGTCTACGTAATTACAGATAAACAAATTCGTGCGAGAGGATAAGAACATTAGTTTATGCATTTGCGCTATGATGCCCGCTTTTGATTTTCAAATATACTTATGGCGTTTACCCTGAACTCATTCATCAGCGGATTAGTTGGAGAGAATAATCGAAACTCTGGTCTATGTAGATGGGGTTCGATAATAATATTAATGAAAATGAAGTGCTAGCAGGCACTATTCGTTTTCCGCTGAATAACGTCGCTAGAATTGAAATTGTTTCCGGTCCAGCTTCTGCTCTTTACGGTGCCAATGCTTTTAATGGAATTATCAATATCATCACTAAAGATGGAAAGACTCATCCAGGAAATCACGTTGATTTCACTTATGGAGGGTGGGAAAAAAATTTAGCAAATCCAGGATACCCGACAGCTTTTCTGCTAGAGGCAATTCAGGTGTAAACGCGTGATATACAATACAGTGTAGGTGATATTATTATAAAACTGATGGACCTAATTTTTCTAATACAGGAAGACTTGATAAGCCAGGATTCGAAAATAGAGCCAATCAAAATGATATGAATTATTTTACAGAAACAAAGGCTTGTGGTGGTGTTTGTAACCAGAATGCAAATGCAATTGGCAATTGGTGGTCTCCTACTTACAATAATTCGAAGAGGATACTTATAATTTGTCGGCAAAGTTTAGTAAAGGTGGATTTCGTTTTCAAACAGTGAATTGGCAATACCAGCAGGGCAGGGGACATTTGGAAACGGGACAGAGCAAATTGATAGCAACCAAAGAGGATTGGATACAGGAAAATTTGATTCTAGAAATTTAGCTCGACTATATGGAATCATAAAAGACCCAAAAACATTGGAACAGGAGGTTTTCATTGGGTCTCACTGGGATTTTAAAATAATAGTGTAACAGTGGGTTACCTCCATAAGTTCTCTGAGAAGCTCAATTTAGACAGTGAGCTTGTTACCCGCTCTACGCAAATTTTAAGTTCAAGCAATGAATTCTATCCAAATTCAACAGACACCTCTGCCTACTATCGTCCGAACGATGTATCTCCCTGCTGCTGGTGCAAAGGCTATTCGTGGCGCATCTGTTTACTCAAGACCGATAATAACTATCAGCTTGAAGAGAAGCTTCAATACAATCAATCTGATAAACTTTCCACTACGGCTGGTTTAGTAGTCAGACAATTTATTACTCCAAAAGATTATAACAGCTATGAAACGATTTACCTACAATACCTATTCTGGTTATATACAACAAATCTATAAACCTGTTGAAAAAATCGTAATCACAGCCGGAGTCAGACATGATATTTCAACAACCTACGGTAATGCAAACAAATCCAAGGCTTAGTTTTATCTTTAAGCCTAATAGTGATTTGACGCTAAAATTTTTATTCGGAACAGGGTTTAGAGAGCCTTCTGCAAAAGAGCTTTTTACCCAAACTGCTCAGAGAAAACCAAACCCTGCGCTTCGACCGGAACTCATGAGAGCACATGAAATCGGTGTCGGCTATCGCTTCTTTAAGAAGTATTATGTTTCTGGACAGGGATATTATAATAGAGTTACGAATTTGATTTTGGAGTTTGCTACGACTGATACAACTACTTTGAATGGAATTGTCCCCAAGAATCCCTGGCAGCAATATCAGAATTTAGGAATTGCGAGAATCTATGGATTTGAACTAGAGACTAATCTGCATTTGCTTGACCAATTACAGTTTTTTTTAAATTACACTTATACAAAAGGAGAATATGATAGGTTACCCTCTACACTTCAAACCTCACCGGCTACGACTGGAAGAGTTGGAGACAATCCAATCGAAGATTTAAATATGAGCGCCTTTAGGCAAGCAACCGTTACCCCCCAAACACCGAATGGACTTAATACTGTTCCTCGCTCAGGGCAAATTCCGAATATTGCGCCTCATAAAGTAAATCTAGGATTCACCCTGTTACCTTTTCCGAACCTTTCAATCTACACTGGCATAAATTATGTAGATATTAGACGTACCGTTTCAACTGACCCTGTGCGAACTGTGAAAGGATACGCAATGCTAAAATTAAATATTCGCTATGAAAATTTTATCTATGAAGGTCTGTATCTTCAACTTCATGTGAATAATTTGTTCAATGAACAATTCTATGATCCCGGAATTCGCTCTGCGACAGGTACATACTATCCGACCATGCATCCATTAGAGAAACGTAATATATGGTTTACGGTTGGCTATACATTTTAGAATTTACTTTTTAGGAAACTCAATTATAAACTTAGTCCCGACATTGACAGTGCTTTCCATTTTTATTTTACCGCCTAACGATTCGATTTGAGATTTAATTAAAAATAGTCCAAATCCTTTACCTTCTGGATGATTATGAAACTTCTGGTAAAGACCGAATAGCCTTTCTTTATGACGATTCACATCTACTCCAATTCCGTTATCAGTGAATGTGAGCAATAAATTATCTGCGGAGGATTTTGTATAGAGTGAAATAATTAGAGTTCTATCAGGGGCACGAAATTTGATTGAGTTTGTAAATAGATTCATAAGAATGCTTTCCAAGTAGGTTCGATTGAAATAGATGGTAGGAGTCCTATCAAAGTGAATTTCTATTACCGGTTGCGTTTCAATGAGTAAATCATTGATTTGACTGAGCACATCTTCAACCATATCTGAAAGATTTATCTCTTCCTGACTAATGGATGGTTGACTGCGAATAACAATAATTTTCTGCAAATCATTCATTGTTTTATTCAGCGCATTTGTAGATTGACCAAACCCATTGAGTATTTGCTTTAAATATTCATCCTCAATTTTAAAATCCTCGATTAGACTTAACAGTCCTAGTAGATTTGATAAAGGTGCTCGTAAATTATGAGAAATAATAAAGGAAAATTGGAGCAAATCATTGTTATTCTTTGTGAGTTCCAAGATTAGCTGCTCTTTTTCTTTATGCTCCAAATCTCTTTGTCTTTCGAGAAGTTTTCTTTCTGTTATATTCCTATGTGCAATGACAGCTCCCTTTTCTATTCCTGAGATAGGAGTTACATGCATTAGAAACCAACGCTCTTCTTCTGGTGAATGACAAGGATATTCCATGTTAAATTCTTCTAATGAGCCATTCATGACTGAGAGGATTCCTTGATTTGCCGCTTTAGCATCACTATTATCTGACGCACTGCTGCATACGTCGATATAATTTATACCTATGAAGTTTTCAGTTGTGCCATTCTCCAAAGCGAACTTTTTCCAAGCAGCGTTTACCGCTATTATGACGCCGTCAGAATTAATAACTACCATATGAGAGGAAAGTGAATTGAATACACTACTGCTCAACGCATTGCTTTTTATAAATTCGTCCTGACTCTTTTTTAATTCTTGTTCAGCAATTTTACGCGAGGTAATGTTTTTTGCAAAGCAAGCAACTCCTGTTATTTCATTTTCATGCCAAATAGGATTTAAAGCAACATCCATCCAATATGCGTTTAAATTTTCTGTTTCAGGAAAATAGAGTTCATGCTTTTGCGACTCTCCTGATAACGCTTTAGTATATAAACCAGACCAGAAATCAATTTCTTCTGAAGAAAATATTTTGGGACTTAATACACTGTCACCCTGTGTAATTGTGATTCCAAAGTATTTTTTTGTTCTTTGCACAAAAGAGTCATTAGCTGCAATGAGTCTATAATCTTTTCCTACACTCCAAATCAAATCCTCTGTGCTATTGATAAGTGCCACTTTTTCCCTGTGCTCAAATGCTTTTTGTTTTTCTAAGAATTTTCGCTTTGTTATATTACGATGAATGAGAACAACTCCATTTTCTGAGCCATACATTGGGACAACATGCAAAGCAAACCATCGCTCTTTTGTTCGTGAGTGACATGGGTATTCCATAGTGAAGTCAGAGAAAATGCCTTTCATTACTGAAAGGATACCAGCGTTAGCCACTCCAAAGTTATTTCCAATTGGATAATTGGGAATATTGGCGCATACTTCTAAATAGCTTCTACCTATAAAATTACCATTCACATCAAATTCTTTGTTTTCTTCTGCAAAATGTCTCCATGCAGCATTAACTAAAATAAGTATCCCCTGTGAGTCAATTACTGCAATTTGTTCAGACAGGGAATCTAAAACACTTGCATTAAAGGAAACGCTTTGAGCTAAAATTTCTGCTTGCGTTTTTCTGATTTTCTCTTCTATCTTTTTTTGCTCGGTAATATTTGAATGCGCTATCACTACACCTTTTTTTATGCCTGAGGTGGGTGTAACACTCATACGAAACCATCGCTCTGTGGTAGGTGAGTTACAAGGATAATCCATCGCAAACTCGGGTAAGGTTCCATTCATTACAGAGAGGATTCCTTTGTAAGCCGCATCTCCTTCGTTTACATTTGGATAATCGGAAGCTTTATTGCATATGTCAAGATAGTTAGACCCAATATACCAGTGGGTATTGTGATTTGCCCCGTTTTCTTCTGCAAACCGTCTCCAAGCAGCATTAACAGAAATAATATATCCATTTTCATCTAAGATAGCTATGTGCTCGGAGAGAGAATCAAATACACTTATATTTAAAGCGCGGCTACGGGATAACGCTTCTTCACTTTGCTTTAATTTTTCACGCAAAGCCAGATTTTCTGTAATATCGTAAGAACTCGCAAGGAAGCGAGGCTCTTCTCCTTCGCTTGTTAGCTTTCTTGAAATAGAAAGCGCATACTTTCGTTTGCCTACTTTAGGAATATCAATTTCGTATTGCTGTCCATGAGAAAATCCATACGAATACACTTCATTAATCGCATAGTTAGATACTTCTGCAACCTCTCTGGGTAAAATATCGGATACTTTTTTGCCAAGGAATTGTTCGGGAGCAGCAGCTAATCTCTCTGGTTGAAGGGTATGATAATCATACAAAACACCGCTGAGTCCGACTTCAAATAATAAATCTGGAATCTCCTCTATCGTTTTTTTTGGGCTGATCTCTGCATTAGACTCTAGTTCGTTACTTTCGGATAATGCGCGTAATACTGTGATACCTAATCGATACCAGTTTTCTTTTTGAATGTAATTATTGGAGCCTGCTCGAATGACGGATACAATTGCCTCTTCCTTCAATGATTTTCCCCAAACTAGAAATGGGATATCTGGAATTTGTTTCCTTGCTATCTTTATCGCGGCTAACGCATTAAAATGAGGCAAATTATAATTAAATAAAACTAAGTCAGGCTTAAAGGAGGTAAGTGATTTTAAGAAAGTTTTTTCGGTTTCTACTCTTTGAAAACGAGTATGGGGTAAACAATGACGAATCTCACGTTCCGCAAAGTCAGCGTCTAGAAATCTATCTTCCACAATCAAAATACGTGTTTTCATACTCGTAATTTCCTCACCTAACAATGGTTTATCCTGTTTAATAAAAATTGCCATTGTTTTTATGTATATTCTTTTTTTTAAATGCAGTTATATAAAAAAATCGTGACTATCTAAGTTTTCCGACACACTGGTAGGTTTGAATAGAAAAGCGCGAGATATAGTGTCTTGCGAGAGAATGAAAATTATTTTCATTAATTCTTTTTTCTTAGATGAGTAGAATCATTGAATTGCTTAAGTCATATCTTCTTCGTAAGGAAAGGTTACTATGAATTTGCTGCCAGCATTTGGAATGCTTTCTACGGAAATTGTTCCTTTATTAAGATGAATAAAATCTTTGCATAGAATGAGTCCAAGACCGGATCCGCTTTCTCCTTGCGTTCCTTTGGTAGATTTATTGCTATTATTCGCAAAAAGGTTAGTTAAAAAATCTCTTTGAATACCTATGCCATTATCCGCTACAATGATTTCGATAAAATTTCCTTTTGTGCTTATAAGAACTTGAATCTCTCCACCTTCCTTGGTAAATTTAATAGCGTTGGAGATTAAATTTCTGAAGATAGTTTCAATCATCTTCTCATCTAGGAATACAAAGTAATTTCTCTCACACTGAAGAGAGAGTGAAATTTTTTTAGTTTTTGCACCTGCTCGTAAGAGATCAAAAACACTTCTTATCAATTCATTGATATCAAAGCGAGATGGTTCATAGTTGAGATTCCCTTTTTGTGATTTTGCCCAGAGTAATAAGTTTTCTAAAAGAAGATATGCCTGCCTTGCGGATGCATTGATGAAATTCAAATTTTCAATTAGATTCTTTGTTGAACCTTGTTCATATTCTAATTCTATTAGTTCAGAAAGCCCAGAACTCCATTGAATGGTCCACGTAGATCGTGACCAATAATGGAAAAGAATTTGTCCTTTGTTTGGTTTGCAATTCTTAGATTGTCAGCCGTTTCTAGTAATGTTGCATTGCTATTTTCTAAATCAATTCTTTGTTGTTTTATAATTCGATCTTGCTGGAAGCGTCTAATAGAGTTATTCCACATGATAATTGTTAAGAACATTCCTATTCCAATGAAAGTAAAACCGTTCGCACGATTCGACAATAGTATGTCTGGATTATTTTGGGATAAAGATAAAGCAAAGAAAAATAATAAATAGGCAATGATAAAAATTGGAAAGGAGATAATTGGCTTAATTAGCACGGTCATCGGAATTAAAATACAAATGAGTAAGAAGGGGGTAATGGCAGATGTTACAAGCTGATCTAGCACAGTAATGGAAACACCGAAAACAATTGCCATAAAAAAAACAGAATAAAGTAAGAACTGTATTACCTCTTTCCTGAAATTATTGTTTCGTTTGTGGTAATTAAAAATAGATCCGATTGCGATAAAAAAAATCATTAGGAATAGATGCGAGAGGATAATTCCTATTCGCCAAAGGTATTCAATTTCTTTATTCGGGTCAAGATTAAGATAGAAAAGAATGATATGAAATAAATTTACAGGAATCCAAAAAATGGACATTACAGAAATATATTGAACGTTGCGATCAAATACTTCATTTGCTATAATGCTTTCATTTAGCTCGGATTTCTTAAAAAAAGTAAACCATTTCATCTTGAATATTTAGATAAAACTCCTTCACACACTCCACAGTATCGAAGCAGTGGCATTTAGAAACAAATTTCTTGTCAATGCTGTCTTATTTTTCAAAAACAGGATTGTATTCAATTCGATAAAGATTTTTTTTAGACAGGATTCACAAGATTTACAGGATGGATAATCTCGAAACCCAATTTAGCTTATGTCTGTCGCAAATGATATAGCGAATTAGTTCACCTTAGGTTCCCGAAATGCAATGCTCAGCTAAGTACTGGATTTGAATTGATATACACCTTGCCTTTTATATCAGCAGATTTAGTTTAGACAGGAAAATGCTAATTAGCTCCCAAAATAGATTTATTATTAGACTTTTATTTATAACAAGTCTCTTACTTTTTTACGTCTCCGCCATATTTGCCAATGATATGGAGAACGAAAAGAAATCTTCTAAACAAATACTTAGACTTACATGGGAAAATGATGTCTTCTTGTTAACAGATCGTGAATATACAAATGGAATTCGAATGGAATATGGTGTATATAAAAAATGGTATACTCCTTCTAGCTTTGCTCTAAATGGATTAACATCAATTATCCCCTATCTAGCCAATCCAAGTTATCACTACTCAGGAATTTCTGGACTCCAAACCTTACAGACTCCAACGAATCTAAGCCGCTCTGATATTGTTTATGGAGAAAGACCCTATAGTAGTTTGGGGCTAGCAGCAAGCAGTTCCACTGTTTGGTGGAGCAAAAGTTCTTTAGGATTGGAATTTGGTTTAGGCAAGATTGGTTCTGATGTGCAAGGCAAAAGCATTCAAACAATCATTCATAAACTTATACAGGCACCGATTCCGCAAGGCTGGAATAGTCAGATTCCAAATCGAAATGGTTTTCAGATTAATATGGATCATAAGTATTTTTGGAAGAAAGAAATTGGGTGGCAAACAGGTGTTAAACTCGGAACCTTTGATACATCACTCACAATCGGTCCTGTGTTTCGATGGGGAAAAATTTCTAGTCCTGTCTCTCATGGAACTTTATTAAATGATTCAAGTCCGATTTATCCTACGGAAGAATCGGAAATGTATTTTTGGATAAGACCACAGGTTAAATATCAATCGTTAAACACAACCTTGCAAGGCACAGGGAAGGGGCTTCCAGATTCAAGTAATCTAAATGAGTTAAGCAACTTGGTTTCTCAAACACAGCCGAACTCGTTAATCGGAAGTCCGTTGTATTCCCAAGTCAATGAAGATAGAGATGCAAATTCTATGACAAGATTTTTAGTCTATGAAGAATTATTACACCAAGAAACTTCTAAGGGATTGAATTATTTAATCTTCAATTCTGTTTTTAATGGAGGAGCTCCCATTGATTCAGGTGCGAAATCATTGATTCTTTATGATATATCAAATCACAATTTGAACCGAGCAGATTACCAATTCTTGGATTATTTTATTCTTGATACTCTATCAAGAAGTGAAACTAAAACACAAAATATTTTCTCTAAATACATTGCCTATCAATATCTATTTCGAAATGAACCGGATAATAAAAATAGCCTCGCGTTGGCTTCTGCATTACTAATAAACGAAAAGATGGAAATCAAAGATATGGAGTAGAACTAAAACATTTACAAGGAAAAATAGCAACAGGGTTTTTGTATAATAATTCAGATTGGTATTTTCAAATTGCAGCAGAAGTCTCAACTTTAGAATACAAAGCGGCTAATTCTGTATTGCCGTATTATCGCTACGCAAGTTTACAAATGGGAAAGAAGTTTTAGTTAAACGCGTTATAACTTTATTTAGAAGTAGCAACTTTGTATCAAGGGCAAGTAAACTGAAAATTCTTTGAGCCATATATTGTTTCCCATGCTGTTTTCTTTTCACTGTGAAAAACCCATTGAATTTCTTTTGCGTCAACTCTAGACTTGAGGCCATCTATGATTTGCCCCACCTTAGCAATATAGTCAGCACTATAATCCCTTGTATTAAGCATTATATTGGTAGCATAGAAATTTCCTTTCGCATAGGTTCCATTTTTAATTCCGTCGGAAATTCTAGTAATTGTTGCAATATGGTCTGCTGCAGTCGAGGTAGATGTAACTACGTTTTCACATCCACCGCCTATAAAAGTTAAGTTCTTAGATGGATCATGTGTGTAAAATTCGGATTTGGATTTTGGTTTCCAGGCACCGTATGTTTTGTCATCTGCTGTATGATTTGAACTGCCTGCTAAAACTAATGTAGTAAATTTTTTGGAATAACTCGTATTAACCCTTCCTGTTAAACTGTTCTGCATTGTTTCCCAGTCAGTTGCATTTCCAGCGGTAGCATTGTATGTAAATCCTCCAATATTGTCTGAAGGAGTTACTCCTAATAGAGTTATACGATATGCTACATCCGCATAATTCTCATTAGACTCATGTGCGTGCGCATCAACCTCGAAACCTTTATCTTCTTTGATATATCTAAGAAGATTTTTATTATTTGTATTGCTCATAACGCTTGCAGTATCATAGAGCTTTATTGCGTTTAAAAATCGCCAATCGGATTCGTAATTTAATTTTGCACCTTTAGAATAGATTGTATCTACCATAGACTTTGTCAGACTACGATAGGTGGAGTAAATTGTGCCTGGCACTGTGTCGTATATTGGATCTGGAATGCCCTCTTCACTATGAGTCGTAATGCTTACATATAAATAAGGATTTGTAGTAGTCGTTGTTGTCGTTGCCTTAGTTGAAAGTAAACCATAGACTACCAATAATTTATTCCCATTATCTTGATTTGTTTTCGCACAATTAAAAAGAAGAATACTTAGAAGGAATTGTCCAAGAACAAAGTAGCCGTTAACTTTTATAAGTGAATAAAAGTTAGATTTAAAAATTACACGAAGTATCAAAAACAAGTTTTTCATAGATACCTTTTTTAATATTTAAAAAATCGGATTCAACTAATTTATAATTATTGGAATTAAAAAAGTAGAAAAAAATTTAACTCCTTTTATTCTAAAGATAACCTATAATAAAAATAAATGTAATCCTGACTCGTGTGTCAAATTAGACTTTGTTCTTGCAAGCATTTCCCGATTTACTTTTCTAATTTGAAAAAATCTGCAATTAACTCATAAGAATGAATCTTTGCATCGTTGTCATAAACATAAGAGGCTACCATGAGTTCATCGACTTGAGTCTCATCTAAAAAGGATTCTAGATTTTTCTTGATTGTTTCTGGGCTTCCGATAAAACTATATTTCATCATTTGTAAGACAGTTTGTTTTTCGAACTCTTTCCAGGCAGTATCCATGTTTGCAATCGGAGGCTGAAGCGGTTTACGCTCATTAGTCACAATTCCCAATGCTAATCGATAAAAAGAACTCGCCAGAAATTTTGCTTCTTCGTCTGTATCGGCTGCTATTATATTTATACAGGCTAAGCTGTAAGGTTTTTGCAGTTGATCGGAAATCGTAAATCGCTGACGATATAATCTGAGAGCTTCGTGCAAATGAGTAGGAGCAAAATGACTCGCAAAGGCAAATGGCAAACCTAACATTCCAGCTAATTGTGCGCTATATGTGCTAGAGCCCAAAAGCCAAATAGGAACTTGTGTTCCTTCTCCGGGTATAGCGCGAACTTTTTGATTTTCTCCTCTTGGAGCAAGATAGGATTGTAATTCCATTACATCCTGTGGAAATCCATCTACAGAAGATTCTAAATTTCTACGAAGTGCAAAAGAAGTTTTTTGATCTGTGCCGGGAGCCCTTCCTAAACCAAGATCAATTCTTCCCGGGTATAAAGACTCCAATGTTCCAAATTGCTCTGCAATTACAAGGGGCGCGTGGTTAGGCAACATTACCCCACCGGACCCAACTCGAATTCGAGAAGTATTGCCTGCAATGTATCCAATCAAAACAGAAGTAGCAGAGCTTGCAATATTTTCCATATTATGATGCTCAGCAAACCAGTAGCGGTTAAAACCGAGTTGCTCCACACGCCTTGCCACTGCTAAACTTTTTTTAAAAGAATCTGTTGGTTTATCACCTTCTACAATTGTTGCAAGGTCAAGCACACTAACTGGAATTTCATTTAATTGTTTTTTCATTTTTTAAATACTCTTTCCTTAAGAGCGGCTAATAGTTCGTTTACGAGTTCATACTCTTAGTAAGCCTCGAAAGCCGCGAGCGGCATAATAAGATTCTGCGCCGTTATGATAGACGAATACTGTATTGTAACGACGATCGCAGAAGAGAGCACCACCGAGTTTTCTAATCTCAGAAGGTGTTTTTATCCAACTAGATGTTTTTAAATCGAAATTTCCTAGTTTTTGTAATTCGCGGTATTCTTCTTCTGTTAAAATTGCAATCCCCATTGCATCAGCCATATCAGTGGCGTTATTCTTTGGTTTATTTTCTTTTCTTGACTCAAGAGCTTCGCGGTCATAACATACACTTCTACGGTCTTTAGGACTTTCCGCTGAACAATCATAAAAAATGTATTCTTCTGTTTTTTTATCGTAACTGACAACATCGGGTTCACCGCCGGTTCTTTCCATTTCGTTTAGTGACCACAGCTTATCCGTATTAGCCTCTAATTTAGATTGGATTTTATTCCATTCCAAATTGGCAGTGTTGGCGTTTCGTTTCTTATTTTTTTCAAAACGGGTTTTTAATATATTGAGTAAATCTTCTTGTTGTTTCGGCGATAATTTCTTTGTATTACTCTTTAGCTTGTTCATACTTTTCCTATATGCTATTTCTTTACTAGTGCGTCAAGCCCATAATCGCCAAAATTTTCTATATAGGAATTTCTTTCTCACTTCTTTTTAATTCGAGTCTTTAATACTTTTACAATGGACTTATAGGATTCGATGGTAATGGGATCGGCTGAGTTTTTAATAGCGATTTCATATTCAGCAATTGCTTTTGCGTTTTCCGGTGGTTCCATTTCAGTATAAACATTTCCGATTACCGAATGGTAGTAAGCTTTGTCATAAGAACTTGTTGAATAAGAAATGGCACGCTCATAAATTTTAACAATCTCATTTAAATCTAAATCGTTTTTTGTGCGCATACTATTTGCGAGCGTATTACAATAACTAGCCTTATTGTAAGGATTAGAAGTTGATTCAATCGCCTTCTCGATGTAATCCACTCCTTTATTAAAATCTTCTTGTTTGAATTCTCTATAGGTATTAAAATAAAAATTCCCTAAAATGGAATAAATATAGGATTGTGTTTCTGAATCAGGTGTTAACTCTAATGCCTTGCTTTGATACTGTATAAATTTTTCTTCTGTATTATAATACAAATTTGCAAGGGAAGTATAATAATTTGCCTTATCTGTGTCATTCTCTGATATTTCAATCGCTTTCAAAAGATATTTTTCTGCTTCCGGATAATTGGGATAATCCTTAGCTGCGTAGAGATTTGCTAGATAAGAGTAATAGAGCGATTTATTGTAATTACTCTCTGTTGATTCAATTGCCTTTAAATAGTATTTTTTTACGTTTGCTCGATTGGTTGGTTTAATATAACTATGAACATTGGCTAACGCTGCATAATAATACCATTTATTCTTAGATAGAGCCACTGATTTTTTTAAATAGAAAATTGCTTTAGTTAAATCCTCATATACATAAGAGTTCAGATAAAGAATAGAGATTTGATTGTAAATATCAGCTTGTTTTTCTTTGTCTTTTTCTGTTTGAAGTTGAACGAGCAATCTCTTTCTCTCAATCTCTGGATTATTCGTATTAGCCGGAGTCTGTGCTATGTTTGACTTTTTTCTTTTCGTAAGCTTTGTGTGATTGTATTTGGAGAAAACTTTTGTGGTTTTCTTGTCTTTACTCTTTACCCTGGGTCTCGCTTCTAGTATGCCAAACATTACAAAAATGAGTAGAGCACTGATGAATTTATAAATCATATTTTCCCCTTTTCCTCTTACGAGCAAAGCAATCTATTAAACAAACTTATTTTTACAAGAAATAAATGATTTAATATCGGAGACATAACAAAGAAAATAAGAGGTAAAATCAAAACTACTCTAAGGATAACTCGGATTTAAGGATAGGTGTGTGTTGTCGACACAATAACCTTAACAGAGCTATGAACTGAATTTGATCTGCCTTTGAATTTAATCACAGCCAAATCGAACCAAAATCGAACCCAAATCGAAGGCAGACCGAAGGCAGGAAGCAAATAGGCAAGACAAACCACATCTTTTATCAGTGTTCATCCGTGTCCATCGGTGATAATCTTTAAATCATCCCCGTTTTTAAAAATATCCTCCACTTTTATTGAATAAGATTGCAAGGAAAATGACCGATTCTAATAGTAGATTGTAATTATTGGTATAGTATGAAAATTAAAAACCTTATTCTTCCCGCATCCTTTTTCGTGGCGTTTCTTAACCTGTTCTTCTCAGTGGTGACTATTTTTATTAGTTTTGTTTCCTATCAGAATTCGGAACGGATACTGAATTCGGAAATTCCGCTTTTTAATAGTGCCTGGGCAATTCTATTAGAAGATACTAAGATTACGGACAATGCAATTTTCTTTTCTTATGCAGGCGAGGCACAATACAAAGAAAACTATGATAACCATGTAAAGCTTTTAGAAAAAGAATTAGACTACAGCATGAAAAATTCTGGAACGCAAGAGAAAAAGATCTTTGAGAACGTGTCTTCTGTAAACGACGCACTTATTGACTTGGAAACTAAAATGTTTGACCAAGGGGCTAAGGGCAAATTGACCGAAGCGCAAGCAATCCTAAAAGCGCAAGATTACAATCAAAACAAGAAAATCTATTCAGAAGCTGTAAAAAAATTCTTTGAAAGCCAACAGGGAAGACTCTCTGATACATTAAAAAAACAAATTTCTAATTCTAGACTTTTATTCTATTCTGCTTTTGTGCTTTCCCTACTTGGACTCAGTGCGACAATCTTCATTATCCTCTGGCTGTCCAAGGGTGTAATTAAGCCATTAGAAAAAGCGGCAGAATATTCTGGCGGAATTTCAGAGGGAAATCTAACTGTTGCGATTGAAGCGAAAGGCAAGGGGGAATTTGCCGATCTATTCCGCTCTATCGGTGGACTTGTTACAAAATTCCATCAGGTATTAGAAGGAATTTTCCTTGCATCAGAGGATGTAAAATCTTCTTCGATGAATATGAAAATTGCAGTTGTAATGATGCGAGATGACTTAGAAAAGCAAACTGCTGGCTCAGAAGCGATCGCAAAAAAGATCTTTGAAATTGTAAATGCAAGTAATAGTATTACAGTGATGACGTCGGAACAAAGCAATAAGATTGAACAAATGCTTTCTAAACTAAGAGATCAATCCGCTCTAGTGCAAAATCTTGGAGATAAGACTAAGATTACAACAAGAGATACAGGAATTATTTCGAACGAACTCGATCAGGGAAAGACTTCTCTTAATACATTGAACGAAAGAATGCAGGAGATTTATAATACCACCGGTCAAATCACAGAAGTGGTTTCTATCATCAATACAATTGCAGACCAGACCAATCTTCTTGCGCTTAACGCATCGATTGAAGCGGCGAGAGCGGGAAATGAAGGAAAGGGTTTCGCAGTAGTCGCCGCAGAAGTATCTCGCCTTGCCGATCAAACAGCAGGAAGCACAAAGTCTATTAAAGATATTGTTAAAAAGAACTCTTCTCTCGTGAAAGCAGGGATGGATGGACTAGTTGAATTAACATCTATGTTCGATATGATTTTAGAGCGGGTAAAAGGAATAAACCTTAAGACCAATGATGTGAAGGGTTTGATTGAAGAATACAGTCAATTGACTTCTCATTTAGAAGTGACCATTCAAAATGTAAAAACTATTTCGTCTGAAATATTTAAGTCAACAGATGAACATTTAAAAGCAATTTCTACGATATCAGAAACAGCGAATACGATTAGTAAAGTGACCTTGCAAAACTTTACAAGACTAGATGCATTGTCGGATGATTCTAAATTCCTGGAAACAGTCTCTGAGGATTTAAAGAAACAAGTAAGCTTCTTTAAGCTTTAAGATTGTGCAGCAATTTATATTGATAATGAAATTGCTGCGACAATTGAGAGAAGATTTTAATCTTCAAATGTAAATTTTTCACCGGTTTTTAATTTGATACCTGATTTTTCCATGAAGAATCTTTGCACATCAGGGAACTCCATGAAGTGATAATTGTAAATGCCTCCGTAACTAACGTATAATTCTTCGCCTTTCTTTATATCGCGTGTCGCATAGAGACGAATGTATGGATCTTCACAATGCTTAAGAAAATGAACGTTTTGAATTTTGGTTGGTTTGCCATTTATCTTAGATGGAGCAAAATTAACTTTAGAACCATAGTGCTCTCTATTTCCGTCAATGTAAGGGAAGTTTGGTTCGTTTGCACATTCAGGCATTGTGAACATATACCAATGCTCGCTTTTTTCATGAAGAGCATTGTATTCTTTACGAGTAATTTTTTTGCCTTCGTAATGAGTTACCATTGTGTCTTTGGGTATATCTTTAGCGGCAAACAGTCCCATGCCGGCACCAGGGATATGAGATGGTTTGATAACGACGTATTCGTTATCTTCGATGCTTTTAATACTAGTTGTAGTGCAAGCATTGATGACAAGTAGTAGAGTGAGAAAAAGTTTCATTGAAATTTCCTTAAAGTTTTAATTGAGTTAGTTTGCATTCTCGCTTGGTCGATTGTCATAATCTTCATCTAAAAGATGAGAAGAAATTAAAAAGTCAGCAGTCGAGCGATTGCAAGCCATAGGAATATTATACAAAACGGCAATTCTAAGTAACGCTTTTACATCAGGATCATGTGGTTGAGCAGATAAAGGATCCCAGAAAAAAATCATGATATCAATTCCGCCATCAACAATCTTGGCTCCTATCTGTTGATCACCACCGAGAGGTCCTGAAATAAAACGATGAACAGGAAGACCTGCACTCTCAGCAATAATTTTACCTGTAGTGCCTGTAGCGGATAAGAAGTGTTTGGCGAGAGTTCCTTTGTTGAATGTAACCCAATCTAAAAGGTCTTTCTTTTTGTTATCGTGGGCAACGAGAACTATACGTTTTGTTTTTTCCATAGAATCAGACTTGGCTGATTCTATGGATTGTCAACTGTTTTGCTTTGAGGTTAGGCTAAATTTCTAAGCGGTAAGTATTCTTGTTTAGAAGTTTGTTTCCTTTTACTTCTGTGGTGTTTAAAAGTTTTCCTTCGATATTGTAATTGTAAACGGCACGAAGCATTTCTCCGTTATTCAAGGTTCCTTTTGTGAGGATAATATTTTTTCCGTCAGAACGATATTCATAATTCACGCCTTTTACCTTTCGTTTATGGAAGTGAAACTGGAATAAGAAACTTGCATGAGCCCGGGATAGGCTTTGCCATTTTCAAGATTATGCTGAATGTTTTCAAAAAAGTTTCTTGTATTGCCAGTATTCAAAAATCAGAACTTATCGAACCCGTTCGACCGGGGGGGGGGAAGGGTGGGGAGGGAAATTAAGGAGGGGATGGGAGTGTTGGTGGTGGGAGGTGGCTTTCTTGTCACCGGGAAGTGCAAAAGAAAGTGTTACTAGAAATAGGAATATTAGTTTTTTTGTTCATACTAATTTTCCTCCATGGTTCTTGCTTCAAATTTTAGATTTGAAAGGGAAAGTTTCAAAAAAAATGCGCAAAAGTGTAATTTGGCTCAGAAAATCTGCACAAGAAATTAAGTTCCTGTGCTAATACTTTTATGAGAACAAAAATTTTTTCTCCTAAAGAACGTGTCAACGACTGGAAAGAGTATCCTGAAAAGTCAACTCGGTCTACCCTATTGATCCCGGCCTGTTACATGAAACTCTTCCATAAAAGGTTGAAGGCTAATAAGCATAATCCTACGGAATATCTTTCTTATTTGCTTGAGAGTTATAGAATATTGATAAGAAATGGAGAAATTCCAGTTTACGGAAAATTAGAGACTGGTTACCAAGAAGAAGGATTGAAACTACAAAGGGTTGATTTTATTCCCAGAGGAGAAGATTGGGCGGAGATGAAATGTCTAAAAGCTTTTTTGAATCGAAGCATGACTTGGATTTTTGTCTACCTTCTAGTTTTAGATTCTTTAGATATTAAGAAGAATTTACCGGAAAAGTTCGTTGACTTCGTAGTTCCGAAGAAGGCGCATTTGCGGTTAATGGTTATTATCCTTTTATCAAGGAAAAGGAAATTATATCGAAGAATCTTGCGACATACACGGGATCGAACTAGGTAAAAAGGTTTTGATAAAAAACTAATTTCCAGACCAAAAGATTTCTACTAATTCTGTGATTTAACTATTATCTATTTACAGAACATAACCGATGATAATCCATAAATAAAAAGGGGAAGTATATGAAGTTTTCTGTTTTTATGGCTACCAGTTTAGACGGGTATATCGCAAAAAAGAATGGCGACATTAATTGGTTGATGGAAGCGGGTAATCCTGATGATCCGGAAGATTATGGTTACGCAAAATTCATTTCAACAATAGACTGCATTATAATGGGTCGAAATACCTATGAAAAAGTCTTGTCTTTTCCTGAATGGCCTTACGAAAAGCAAGTTATCGTTCTTTCCAAAACACTTAGAGATACTCCTGAAAAGATTCAGAGTAGGGTTGAGCTTTTTAATGGTAGTGTCGATGAACTGGTAGTGAGGCTAACAAATAGTAATCACTCTCATATTTATGTTGATGGAGGAAAAACAATTCAATCTTTTCTCGAAAAAGGGTATATTAGCGATTTAACTTTGACGCGTATTCCGATTCTATTAGGAGATGGATTACCGCTATTTGGCGCTTTACCAAAGGAATTGAAACTACGTCATATAGTGACAAAATCTTTTCCTTCCGGCTTTGTTCAATCTACTTATGAAATTTAGCTTTTATCTGTGAATATGTCCATTTTTAAAAAGAAAATAGTATTCATTTTACAGTGAAATAATTGTATTGAGATTTAGGTATACTAACTTGAATGTTCAAAGCTGGGGAATTTTTAAATTTGTCGAGACTATTTTTTTACTTGGAATCTTGATTAACTTATTTTCGTATATCATAAGATTTATTATCATTTATCGTAACGATCATGCGAAAATATTCTTTCGCACTTTAAAGGAAGGCTTTTCAAGGAAGCTACTTCTGCGAAATAGCCTAAATCTATCTTTACTTTTAACGTCTTTTTCTGTATTCTGGTATATGCTAAAAATAAGTGGTAGTTTAAAAATCCTTTCCATTAATGAGGCATATAGGCATAATTCGCTCATAACGATATATATTCTGTTTGCATCCATTCTACTCTTAGTCTATAGTATTGTATTATCTATTAAAAACGTATTAAAAATAAAAGAGCTAACACCAGCACTTGGTTATTTATCCTTTTGGAATTCGACGGATAATCTATTTAATGCGCTAGGTGGTGGAGTTGTATTTAAGCCTTTCACGGATATGAGCACTTCTTTCCGGAAATATTTAATAGAAACAAAACTTTCTGAGGTTCTTGTAAGTGCGCTTTTACTTGTGATTTTAGAATATGCTTATAAAATCTTACTCGTTCTAGCATTGCTATATTTGATTCAAGGTAAGATTCTATACCAATGGATTTGAAACACTTAAAGTTTTTTCATCTCTGTGACAAAAGATTTATACATTTCCTTTTCTTTTAAATCCCAACTAATTAATCCAAAAGCAGTTTCTGGATTCCATCGAGAATATTCAGGACCTTTAAAATCTGTCAAGACCCAGAAATAGCAATCGATTCTTTTGCCGATAGAATGCAGATAAATCTCTTTATAAAGAGCACCAATTTCTGTTTGAGTGATTTTTAGCCACAAGGGGCAAACACCGATTTCACTTATGATAAAAGGTTTTCTAACTGCTCTGTATTTGTGCATAAAGGAATCTATGACGCCGGCAATCGTCGGAAAATAGACATTAGCCGGTTTCTTAGCAAAATAGCAAATTGGATCGTAAGGATGAAAGTTATAAATATCAATGTATTGATCAATTCCTGCATCTATACAATCTTGGATGTAATTGATTCTTTGAAATGGGGCTATTACTCGTAAGTCATCGCCCATAAGTCCACCAAATACTGTTTGATTCTTCGGATTTATTTTTTTTATAATAGGGGCAGCAGCAGCGGCTAATTGCACGTATTCAATTGGTTCGGGATTTCTTATCCAAAAACGAAGAGTGTTTGGTTCGTTCCAAATTTCCCAAGTAGTAATGTGTTTTTTATAACGCTCTGCATTTTTCTCGCAGAATGCTTTGTAATCATCTAGAGTATCAATAGGAGATTTAAAACGAAGAGATGGAATCATACAATTGATAAAATTTCCGGGGACAAGACCTGTTAGAAGACCAAGAATTTTAATATCAGCGTTGCGAAGCTCCTCTACGAAAAAATCCATAACGGTATCTGGAATGATTTCATAATAATTAAATTCCAACCGAACCCATTCTACTCTAAGCTCTTGCAGATAATGGATGTATGTCCGTAAAGAATTTTCATCTTGATGTTTCAATACAACATTAATACCTAGCCCGGGAAATTTTTTTATTCCTATCGGTTGTTCTATTGGAGATGAAATTACTTTCTTTGTAGTTTTACTTTTTGTGGGTTTGGCAATCGCTTTGGTTTTCGATATAATTCGTGATTTAGTTGAAGGTTTTTTATTTGCTTTTTTTGAACTAGGCTTCATAACGATAAGTTTTTTATTGGCTAGTTTAAATTCTATAATTTTTTTTAAAAAAACGAAAAGACTTGTCTATGGATTTTTTTTAGAACTCTTATCTCTTATCATTATTGGAATTGATCTAGGCACGTTAAATAATTTGGCTTCCATGTCCCAAAGAGGTATTGGTAGGTTTCGCAGCATGAGAGAGACTGTCGACTCATATTCATAGAACCGCCTCTATACTTAGCATCATAGGGGACGGACAAATTCTGATTGGTAGAAAATTATGTTGAAATGAGGGGCTGTCTTCTATCATGTTATTTATGGTCAGTGTATGTATTGGAAATTCATCAAAGTTACAAGTTACTCTTTCGAAAGTTCTCTTCTATGAGATTATTTATAATGATTGTATCTCTTAATTTGACAATATTCTCGTTCGAAAGGGAAATTAAAAAATCATTCGATTTTGTAGGCAATCTCTGCACCTTTAGCGGTTAATACGAGTTCGTCTCCGACTTGTTGCATTAGCCCGTAACCCATGAGAGCATGCCAGGCATTTCGAATTTCTATTACATCGAGTCCCCAGCTTTTAATTGCATCCATAACAACTCGTTTATGCAGTTTGCTGCCTGCCTGAACATTATTTTCTTTGAAAATATTTAAAATTCTTTCCGCTGTATTCATAGAATTAGAAGTATTTTTTAAATCGATTTCTGTCATTCTTTAATTTTGGTGAAGTAAATTGAAACCAGGAAAACGCCAAAGCCAACCATGTAAAATAAACTTTCTGCTCCTAGATTCATCCAAATAAGTCCCGCTAAAGAACTTGCTATTAGCGCAGAAATACTATTTAGTCCAGAATAAAGCCCGATAGCGGAAGCAGACTCTTTGGGGCAAATATTTGTTATCCAAGCTTTGGAAATTCCTTCTGTGCTGGCTGCGAAAATTCCATAAAGGGAAAACAAGAATAAATAAAAGTAAAAATTCCCACCGTGACCCATACCTAGATATACAAGGCTAAATAAAATTAAACCAATAATAAAAGCCTTCTTTAAACCAATTTTGTCTCCCAGATAACCCATTGGATAAGAAAAGACAGCGTAGACTAAATTGTAAAAAATATAGACAAGAACAATTTGTGTATCAGAAATGCCTATTTCCTTTAGCCGCAGAAGTAAAAAAACATCAGAGCTATTTAAGAGGCTAAATAGAAGTAGCCCCAGTATTAGGTTTTTGTATTCTACCGGGCTCGTCGTGAAGAAATTCCAAAGAGAAGATTTTACTGTGCGCTTAGAAGAATCTTTTGCCTTTTCCTTTATAAAAAAGGTAAATGTAATTGCAATGGCTCCTGGGAAGAAGGCGAATAGAAATAAACCTTTGTAATTTTGTGGGAAGAAGTATAGGTAAATAAGCGCTAGACTCGGACCTACACAAGCACCAAAAGTATCCATTCCCCGATGAAATCCGAAAACTTTTCCTTTGTTTTCTTTTGTGGATTCGTCAGACAGAAGGGCGTCCCTGGCTCCGGTTCGAATTCCTTTACCTAATCTGTCGGCAGATCGAATTATGAATACCCATAGAGGCAAATTCCATGTAACCAGAAGAGGCTTTGATATGGCGCTTATCGCATATCCTATCTGAACAAATGGTAGTCGCTTTCCATAAGAATCTGAAAGTCTACCAAAGTAGCCTTTGCTTAATCCGGCTAAGGCTTCTGCAATTCCTTCTAAGATTCCAATGAATAAAACTGAAAATCCTATACTTTGCAAGTAAATTGGTAAGATTGGATAAAGCATTTCGGATGCAATATCTGTGAATAGACTTACCAGTGAGAGTATCCAGACGGAGCGGGTAATCATGATTAATTCCTCACTTATAAATACTTTGCAATGAGGTAACCAGAAGTTACCGCTACTAAGCAAAGACTTAAATTTAAAAATACATTTAGAATGGCAGAAATGAATTTCGCCTGTAAAAAGAGAGTCATAGTTTCAAGGCTAAAGGAAGAAAACGTAGTGAAGCCGCCTAGAAAGCCTATGAAAATTAATTGCCGAAAAATTGGAATTGAATCGAGGCGATGTTCATTAATAGAAAATAAAATTCCAATTATGCAAGATCCGATAACATTTACGGCTAGAGTTCCATGAGGAAAATGAATTCCGAAAATTTGATTCACAAGGTTGGATAAAAAAAAACGAGTGACACTACCTAGTCCACCCCCTAAAAAAACAAATAGATATTGCATGAATTGGATTCTCTTAGCCGAATACAATATTAGGCAATATTTTTTTTAAAATATTGAGCAAAGAGAGGAATCATCGCATTGAAGAAAATTAAAGTTGAAGGAGAAGTGAAAACCTTTGTCGCAAAGATGCAAAGGGGTTTATCAAAAGGCAAGCTTGCGGGTATCGTATTTTTTGAAGAGGAGACTGATGCGCTAGTTGTAAGATTTGAAAAATTTGGGACGAGTAAGATTTATTATAAGGTAACCAAAGCGGAAACAGGATTTGTTGCAAATTTTTTGAAGGAGAATATTGCCTTTACCCACGGAATTTTTCGCATTGATGTCGAAAAACAATTAGTAGAAATGATGCGTCGCTTCGGCGCTGAGGTTGAGTGAAATAGAAATTGCAGGAAAATTTTAAATTTGAAAGCTTTTTAGATGAATTAGAAAAAGGAATTATTAAATCACCTACTTCAATAGCGATATCTTCTGAATCAGAAAGAATTTCGTATGCTGAGCTAAATCGGAGAGTAATTAGTATTAGCTGTTACTTGAGAGATTCCGGTATTAAAAATGGAGATATAGTAATCCTTTGGATGGAAAAATCCCCTGAATATATTGAATGTCTTTTAGCTGTATGGGCAGTGGGAGCTGTTTTTCTACCATTGGATAGAAAGACTCCGATTGCGAGAGTGGAATGGATTTGTAAGGATGCAAACGCAAAGTTGATCATTATGGATAATGATAATTATGCGTCAAATCTTACTTGTTTTAATTTAATGGTAACAACGACCAAATTCTTGACCGAGCAAAGAAATACGAGTGTATTGAATGATTTCAGTTCGATGCAAAAAAAATACAAAGTTCAAAGTGATGACGTTGCGTATATTATATATACTTCGGGCTCGACTGGAAATCCGAAAGGAGTAGTCGTAACACACGAGGGGATTGTTAATTTTTTAAAAGAGCAAATCAAAGTATTTCAGGTGAATTCAAAGAGTAGGATATTACAGTATTTATCGATTGGATTTGATGCTTCGATTTCAGAGATAGGTATATCTCTATTATCCGGTGCGGAGGTTAGAATCGAATCGGATTTAAAAATCAAAGATACGGCAGGATTAATTAATGCTTTAGAAAAAGAACAGATAACACATATTTGTCTTCCACCTTCTCTATTGCCGGTTCTCGATATAGATAGAATTCCGAGTAGTTTAGAAACAATTATTATCGGTGGTGAAGTATGTCCTCTAGAGACGGTCAGAGAATGGGCAAGTAAAGTTAGAATTGTCAATGTATATGGTCCGACGGAGGCAACCGTTTGCTCTAGTCTTATCGTTTGCGAGCCTAATTGGAGTAAGCCGCTGATTGGTTATCCTATACCGAATCGGGAATTATTTATTTTAGATGAAGATTTAAAAGAAGCAAAGCAAGGAGAGTTATATCTAAGTGGGGTAGGTCTTGCAAAAGAGTATTTGCATCAAGAAAAGTTGACAGAGGAGAAGTTCTTACTTCTAAATGGAAAGCGACTTTATAAAACAGGGGATCGGGTAGTTTCTCATGGTAGGAATGAAATTGAGTTTATCGGGAGAATGGATCGACAGTTTAAGCTGAGAGGAAACTTGATTGAACCTTGTGAAGTTGAACGACTATTAGCCGCACTTCCGAGGATAAGCTTTGCTTATGTGATGAAACAGAAATTGAAAAGGGATATATTGGTTGCGTATATAGTTTTAAAAAATGAAACACCCATTGAGAGAAAAGAAATTTCCGCAATTAAGAATTATTTAAAAAAAGAGCTACCCTATTGGATGGTGCCAGAGCGCTTTGTTATACTGAACGAAATCCCACTCAATATGAATGAAAAATTGGATTTAAAAAGCTTTCCTCCTTTAGATATGTCACGTCCGTCCTATTTGCCTGAAATTAAAAGACCGATTACAGATAAGGAGCGCATACTTTGTATTATCTTCGAAAAATTGCTTTGCGTTGAGCCAATTGGTATTGATGATGATTTTTTTTTGTTAGGAGGAGATTCTATCTCGATGCTTTCGCTTTACGCTGAGTGTAGTTTAATTGGAATTACCCTCTCAGGAGATAAATTTATTCAAAAACCAACTGTGGCTGGAATTCTTGAAATGAACAAGACAGAAAAATTGGAAACAACAAGTGTGACGTTTCTGGAAAAAGAAGTAAGGCTAAAGGAAGAGTTAAATAACTTGATTCGGAATTCGAATAAAAAACAGACCAGATGTTCTAAAATTTTATTGACTGGCGCGACTGGATTTTTGGGATCAAGAATTTTGTTTGAATTGAGTCAGGATTTTGAAGCTAAGATATATTGTGTTGTAAGAAATAGTTCGGGCTTGAATCCTAAGACAAAAATTGAATCTATTCTTACCCGGCAGGGTGTTGGGATAAAGAATTGGGACAATGTTTACTTTATGGAAGGAGATATTTCAGAACCAAGACTTGGACTGTCGAGTGAGGATTGGAATTTTCTTACAATAAATATTGATTCAGTGTTTCATTTTGCAGCGGAGGTTAATCTTATTATGCCGTATGAGGAACTTAAAAAGGTTAACGTAAACGGAACTTTTGAAATACTGAAGTTTTGCCTCACGGGAAATTATAAGTTTTTGCACTATGCATCGACTCTTTCTGTATTTGTATCCTCTGACGATACAAGGGAAAAATTTTATGAAGAAGATCAATTGAATTCCATGAAAGAAGTTTATGGAGGTTATGCGCAATCAAAGTGGGTGAGTGAAAAAATAATCCATAATGCTATGCAAGAAGGCTACGAGTCGGTTAATATATATAGATTTGGATTGATAACAGGTGATTCAAAGACGGGGTTTGGAAAGACGGATGATTTTCTTATTCGGTTTTTAAAATCTCTTGCAAATCTAAATAAATTTCCAAAGATAAAATCAGAGACAATGAAAGTTGACATTACTCCGATTGACTTCGCGGCTAAGTCTTGTATTGCGTTATCGCACAGTGCGGCAAATAAGCATATATTTCATATTGCGAATCCAAAATCCCTTACGTTCGATCAGTTGTTGAATATTCTAAGAGAGTATGGGATTAGCCTTGATGAAGTTTCTATTGAGGACTACTTTGAAATTTGTAAGTCTCTAGGTGAAGAGGATTCTTATTTGTATCTATCGATTTCTCGTGGGTTGGTTCAGAGAGATGAGTTTACTCCTATTCGTACGCTCGATTTATTCCAGGCTACTGGAGTTCAATTTGATTTTGCAAATACATCTAAATCGATTCCTGATTATTTTAATAAATGTCCTGTGGCTGATAGGAATTTGATTTTTAAGTATTTGGATCAATTGGGAATTCAAGCCTAACTTAACAATTATTTCTGACAATGATTGGGCGCCTCATGGCATAATAAAGATTATGCGCAACTTAAATTTAATTTGCTGCCTTGTTTCGAATAATGCCATGACCCGGCTCGCCCTTTTACTCGCGTGAAGATGCTCGTAACCGGTTGATCCGTGGCGCATAGGAGTCGTTAAATTTTTACGTTTGCTAAAAAAAAATCATTCTTTGCGCACCAAAATGGATTTTCTGAGCCTAGTAATAGTATGAGAACTTTTATAGAAAAAAAGCAATTCAATTCCTGTAAAGATCTCAACGAACCTTCAACTAGATCTTCGTTGCTGATTCCTGCACGCAATATGAGTCTTTTCCTTGAAAAAGTGGAGAGTCATGGAGGAAGCGTTGCTCTGTATCTTTCGCACCTTTTACGACGCTATCGCTTTTTGATACAGAACGGATGTTTAGAAAAACATCCATTTGTAAAAACTGGATATCAGCAAAAACAGCAGGGTTTGAGACGTGTGGACTTCGTTCCACTCGCAGTAGATTGGGCTGAACTAAAATGTCTTAGGGCATTTTTAAATCGAAGCATGACTTGGATTTTTGTGTCTTTACTATTAATTGACTCTCTAGATTTGGATAAAAATCTCCCAGAAAAATACCTCGAATTCGTAGTTCCGAAAAAATCGTATGTGCGGCTAATGGTAAATGCCACACTTTCCAGGAAAAGGGCTTATTATGATAGATTTTTACAAATGACGAGGGATCGAACGGGGTAAATAGTAATTATCCTTAGCACAAAATCCGACAAAAACTATTGCTATTTCTTTTTCACATGAGAGCTGCGCTCGCGATGGGAGTGGCTTGGTTCTGATTGCCAAGGCTTCTCATTCTTGGCAATCAGAACGGAACCCACGGACAGCGCAGTCGGCTCACCTACGGCAAATACTCATTTTTCTCTATGAAAGTTGCCGAAGCGCCCAGAAATACCTTTTGAGTTTGGATGTTTTCTTTTATAACGTAGAGATTTTCCGACTCCAAAAAGGCTTATTATAATCCAAAAACTTTCAATAATCACGGAGGAAAGATTCCAATTATAAAAAAGGGAATAAAGAATTAACATCGCCCCAACTAAATTTATAACTGAGTAGGATAGAGAGTTCGCTTTAATTCTTTCTAATTGTAGCAGCACATAGGAAATGAGAATAAGGAAAACACCTATTAGACCGATCACATCATGTATGTCGTCAATCATATATTATTCCAGGTATTTCTTGAGCAAGTCAGGAAATATTTTTAATTTTTCAAGGATGAGGATAAATAGAAATATACCCATAGCGGCAAATACGAATAAAACCATTAGTAGCAGATAATACTTGATAGTCCATTCGAGTGCTACCTTAAATCGATGCAGAAAAATTGTGAGCCAAGATTTCTTTGCTTGTCCTGATTCTGATAACGAAAATTTAATGGTGCAAAATTCATTTTCTGTGTCGAATTCTCCGAGCTTCACTCCTAGCTTTTGAATTGACTCTTCCACTTCTAAAATTTTATTTTCCAAATTTATCAGTTCATCAATTTTTCCTCCCTTACCTTTGAAAGAGATGAGAGCAGTTCTTGTTTTTTCCAATGATTCCCTTTGTGCATTCAAATCACTGTATTCGTTTGTCTTATCGGTTTTATTTACTTGTATCGATTCTAGTCTTCCGATTTTTTTAATTTCTAAAATCATTTCGTCAAACTTATCGGGATTAACCCCTATCCCTAGATTCAAATGTCTTTTTCCTTCGAGTCCTGAACTTTCTTCGTATTGAATTAGCGCTTTAAAATTCTTGATTAACTCTCTCGTATTCTTTTCTTCTTTTTCAAATTCATTCGTGCTAGATGCCAGCGAGCCGACTTTTTCATATTTCTGATCGAAACTTTTCGTCTGAGCGGGTAATGTCAAACTTTGATTCTCTGTCTTGTAAAATTTCTTTTCACTCGCATAATTCTTCCTGATTAACTCAAACCCATTCTGCGTATTAAAACTCTGACCAGGTGTTTGCCTGACTGCATCATCAGAATATTCTACATACCCATATATTAGCCGCAGAGAAAATAAGCCTGCGAATGAAATTAGAAAATAGAGAAATATTTTTTTAAATTTAGTTTTTAGAAATTCCTTTTCCATAGCCCCAACCTAGTTTTTATTTTGTAAGATTCATTATCGTAACTCCTATGGAATCGGCTATAAAAAATCTAAATTATTTCGTTGAAAAACTTATACACCAATAAACATTAGGAGTATGCTGCCTCAAAATGCAAACTCAGGCGTTCAATTGACATTCAGCTCTCTCGCTGACGAAAAAATTAAAGAGCTCCAAGCTATCATCGATGGAATTACAGAACCGTTGATTCTAATTGATCAAAATTTCGACATCAAGCGCGTGAACCAAGCCACTTTGAGTTTTACAAATGAAGCGGGTTACAGAGATTTAACCAAGCAAAAATGCTACACTAAACTGTATGGACGAGAAAATATTTGTCCTTACTGTCCATTCCTTTCTCATAAAATGGAGCACTCCGATTTTTCAGATGTATTCGATGTAAAATCAAATCCTATTCCAGAAATTAAACGAGAAGTTCTCTTTAAATACGATGGAAAAAATCAAAATCTGAATCTTTCTTTTTTTCCACTCATCGACAAAGACGGAGCCATTTATTCTTTCGTTGAAAAAATTAGTAACATCACAAAGATCAAAGAAAAGGAAGAAGAAAATCTTCGCATGAGAAATCTCGCTTCTCTAGGTATTATGATTTCTGGTGTCGCTCATGAGTTGAACAATCCATTAACGGGCATTAGCCTCACTGTGCAAAATTTAGTAAACAATCTTTCTCATTTTGCTCCGGAGCTAATACTCAATCGCCTCGACCTAATTCAAAAAGACCTTGCTCGAGCAGCTCTCATTGTATCTGACATTATCAGTTTTGCAAAGCCCGAGCGTTCTAAATATACGTTAGCCGATCTAGTAGAGGTTATTTATAAAGCAAAAGAAACAGTTCAGAGACTCTATCCTGATTTATCTAAAAATGTTACTTGGGAAATCAATGCTGATGATGAATATATTTTCTATTTCAATCCATTTAAAATCGAACGTCTCTTTTTAAACTTATTTAGAAATTCTCTTCAGGCTTTTGACTATACTAAGGGCTACATCCGAGTAGACGTTAAGAAGAAAAAAAATTCTACCATCGTCACAATTGAAGACAATGCTGGAGGTATTCCTGAAAATGTTCTCGATAAAATATTTGATCCCTTTTATTCCAATCGTAAAGAAGGCAGTGGCACTGGATTAGGACTATCCATTTGTCACTCTATTGTTAAAGATCACAACGGTAAGATCAATGTAAAATCTTCCGATGATCGAACTAAGTTTTCCATCTCAATCCCAACTATTAAATCACAGACAAGAAAATGAAAAAAATATTAATCGTAGAAGACATCCACTCCATTAGAACCGCTATCAAAGATGTATTAGCCATTGAATACTCTGCATTTGATGCTAAAAATTATTCCGAAGCCGTTGAAATTCTGAAATCTGAAAAGATAGACCTTTTGATTACTGACATCAAGATGCCAGGCAAATCCGGTCTCGATCTAATTCGTCATGTTAGAGAGCACTATCCCGAAACTCTTTATACTCTTATCACTGCCTATAACATCAACGATTATATCAAGTTTGCTAAAGATTACGGAGTATGGAATATTATCCCCAAGTATTCTTTTTTGGATTTACAATTCATCTCCGTTATGGTTAACAAGCTATTAACCGGTGATATTTTTGGCGTCGAAAAATATTTTGACAAAGATCTAATCATCAATGATAAAAATACAGTTGGTAAATTTGAAACTCCTCCACCCAAAGGAATAGTATTTAAAACAATCAAGTCAGACAAAGAACGAGAGTTTTTATCCAATCGCATAGGAAAATTCCTAATTGAAAAAGGTGCTCCCAAAATAATCAATCAAGTCATCGAGGAACTAACGTCTAACGCTATGATTCGTGCCCCCCGCGATGAAAAAGGAAAATCAAAATACCAACTAGAACTTCCAGCACGCGATCTACTGATTAGTGATGAAAAAATTGAGCTCTCCGAGAGCGACTATTTCGAAATAGGTTACGGAACTTACAATAAAACATTTATCATTGTTACCCGCGATAAATTTGGCTCACTCAAGAAAGAAGAAATTTTAAACCGACTCGATAGACATATAAACGTCGATGAAACTACAGGACTTCCTCCCGGCATAAGCGACTCTCACGGGCGCGGACTCTATATTTGCCGCGAAGTCTCTGATAGTATTATTTTTAATATCGAAAAAGGAGTCCGCACGGAAGTAATTACCTTCTTAGATAACAATGAGAATAAGTCCTATAAGTCGCTTTCGATTTATGAAAAATGAAATTAGCCTACTACCACATACTCGACTGGGTAACTGTAATTATACGCTTTTGTCTTTGGTGCAAATGCAACTAAGATTGTAAGAATTCCTACTCGTCCCATAAACATCACAACGGAAATTACAATTTTACTCAGGTCGGAGAGACTCGGTGTGATTCCTCTTGTCAGACCTACAGTTCCGAAAGCAGACACTACTTCGTAACAAATATCTAGAAATGGAAATGGCTCTACTAGTATCATCGAAAAAATTGCGATAAAAATAATGAACAGAGACAAAACAATAGTAGCCGACGCACGCGAAATAGAAGCAGGAGAAATCGTTCTATTAAATATATCCAATCGGTTTCTTCCTCTAACTAAGTCTACTATATGTAAGGCGCTAACTGCAAATGTGCTCGTCTTGATTCCTCCTCCCGTTGAATTCGGCGAAGCTCCAATCCACATGAGTAGGAAAGAGAAGAATACCATTGGCACACCCATCTTTGCAATATCAAGAGTGTTAAATCCTGCTGTTCTTGAAGTAACTGAGTAAAAAATGGAATGAAAAATTCTCTCTGACCATGGTAGATTTTTGAGAGTATAGTTTGTTTCCAGGAAATAATAAGCAATAGCCCCTAGAAAGAAGAAAAGAATACTTACAATGATTACTAATTTAGTCGAAACAGAGAGCTTGATATGACTTGCATCGGGAGTAAATATTTTTTTTGAAATTTCGCTTACGACTGGAAAGCCAAGCCCTCCGAAAATAATTAAAACCATAATTGTCGTGAGATAGATTTTTCCTTCTATAAAAAAAGTTTCTGCTAGCCCATTTGGAAAAAGAGAGAATCCTGCGTTACAAAATGCAGAAATAGAATGAAATATCGAGAAGAAAATTTTCTCCATTCCATTTAACTTTGCTTGATTCGGTAAATAATTATACAGAAGTTGTGCTCCCACGGCTTCTATGATAAGAGTCTGAATTGCGATATGCCGGATAATCTTTTTTACTCTCCCGATTGCCTCTTCACTCAGCAAATCTTTCATAAGTAATTTATCATTTACCGAAGCCTGTCCAGCTAAAAAAATTGAGAAGAAAGTCGTCAGAGTAATAAGCCCTAGTCCTCCGACTTGAATTAAAAATAAAACTATCACTTGACCCATCGTAGTAAAGGAATCAAATATATTAATCGTAGAAAGCCCGGTTACACAAGTAGCACTTACAACTGTGAAGATAATATCAATTAACCGTAAATCAACCTTTTGTGATTTGGGTAAAGAAAGTAGGAGTGTTCCAATGATTCCAATCGATGCAAAGCTAAAGAAAAAAATACGGGAAGGATTTAGTTTTTTTAAATTATAGATTCTAGTATTTCGAACAAGTCTTGCCATATTTGAAAAAATTAGAAAAATCTGATTGATCGACAAGAAAAGGAGTGCTGTGTCCTTTGTTCCAAATTCACCTAAGTGCAGATAATTGACAATATCCTGTTCAAAAATTTTCTGTAACAACACCAGTGCTACTACCATTAGTTCAGGCTTGTGATTTTTTATATAGACAGGATATTCTTCTGTAGTAAAGATAAAGCCGATGATCTCGTAGAGTAATAGATAATTAATTGCAAATGAGTTTACAATCCAAATATAATTTCCCCATTCACGACTATAATAAAAACCATATTCGATTGTTAAAGTTGAAATAGACAAAAGCCCACAAAGAGCAAAGAGTGCGCGACTAACGTTTCTTGTGTAAATAAAATGAAATCCGTGGATTAAAGTTTTTATTTCTATGAGTTTTGCTACGATCTGATGCAACCAAACGAGAGCTTCTCTTTTTTTCCTATTTTTATTCCAAAGCATAAACGATTTACCTTAGCTTCTAATTTCATCTTCATCTAAATTAAATTGCATTTAGAATGAAATTAATTTTTCGTTTGAAGAAAAAATAATATACATCTAAGATTAATTTTATATATTCTTTAATCGCAATGGAAAACCAGATTTTAGAACAAACGCCTGATGAGGAAGACTTTTCCATTGAACTCGTTCGAGCTCAAATACATGGCGTTAATTCAACCCGAAACTTTTTAGCAAACCTTCCTGCAGAAGATTTTTTTGATCTCATAGAAAAGAATCAATCTTTTCAGTCCTTTCAACAATGGATGAACTATTACCTCTGGCTATTTCGAAGTGATCAAGAATTTCAGCAGATTATAAGTCATCCTAAGTTTCCTACAAAATTTTTACTTCAATTCATTTACTTTTCTCTTGGAAAATGGATTTCAGCCGATAACGAGCCCGATGAATTTTTTATGGAAATTGCAAATCTTTTTTCTCCTGAGAAATGCCTTCAGATTTTGATCGAAGAAAAAGTTGCCGATCTGGATGTAAATCTCGCTCTCGCTTTGATTTCCAATTTAGATGAGAGTGGAATTAATTATTATTTCGAAAGAACTGGAAATCGAGATGATGAGACAAATTTTTTCTACGATTTGTTTAGTGAACTCGAAGACTCAATGATAAAATCTTTTTTCATTAAGAATCCAGAACTCTATACACATATTCTTCAAATGTTTAAGAAAGAGAAAGATAAATCAGAAGAACATCGCATAAAGTTCGAGAGGTTTGTCGAAAAGTTTAAAGTAGATTTGGAGATAATCGATCTTACCCTCGATATAAAAGAAAAAGTAATACGTAAATTTGACATGGAGAAGGAAAAGACTTTACCATGTAGTCAAAGAGATTTAAAACGTCTCGTTGGAATTATTAATGCGCTCAAAGATAACAAAAGTGCGATAGATATAGTTCAAATCCTTTATCGACAAAAGACAATTATTGATCGAGAAGAGAAGGAACTAATAAGAAGCATCCTTACCGATGATTATCTGCGCAATATGATTAATGTTTCTGAAAATGTAAAATTGTAGTTGAAATCTTCTGATACGGATTTTCGGATAGGCACATAGAATTTGTCAAGGTGAGCCTGTCGAATCCATGACTTTATTGAGAAAGGTCGCCCGTCGACAGGCTCAGGATGACAATTAAAGTGCATAAATTATTACATTACAATTTCTTATCGCTTTAAATTAAAAGTCCTTACTACCGATCACAAAAGAGAAGTTGAAATTGGATTGGTTTTTATAAAATTGGCTTTGGTCTGAGTGCGGCAAATTGGCATTATTTTCTTTTTTATTTTTCATGTATTCGTCATAGGCATTTATATCAGAAATCATATTTGCAGCAGAAAATCCTCCCGCACACAAAACCGCAAACGCAAATCCCTGAGTCGTCTTCAAAAAATTTACATCTCCGCTGGCTCTTCCGACTAATATTGTTATACCTACAGATAAAGCTGCCGCAAATGGAAACGTTGTCAAGAAGATAATCTCCATTCTCCGTCCTCTCGTTTCTACATATGGCTCAATGTCGCGATTCATAAACTGTCGTTTCTTTTCTTTATTAATCTTATCTTTTTCTCTTTGTCTCGCGATTGCCTCTGGATTTATTTTTCCAGTAATTGGATCTATGGGCAAATTACTAATTTGCGGTTGCATCGGATTTTGAGATTGGTCGTTGGTTCTGCGAATTGAATTTTGTTGTCCCTGCATTAAGCTACTCAAATCGGGTTGTCTTTGCACATTCTTTGGAGTTACGAGTGCAGGTTTCTGAAATTTGGGAGGGAGATCATACTCTTTATAATTACCATCACCTGCTGCGTCCCCGCCTTTTTGATTTTTCATATTATAGTCGTAAGTGTCGTAAAAATCTCCTCTCTGAGCAAAAACTGGAAAGGTAAGAATTAGAATTAAAAAAAATTTATACATGTAATTAACTTTGATTAGCCTCACTAATTCAGAATTTTCCATCTCATATTTCCAGAAGGGGAAGTCCCTCTTTCAAATGAGTGTTTACTCAGCCAGAAAATAAAATTTCTTTTTGTGATCTCTGTTATTGCTCCGTCCCCGTGAATGATTTCTAAAATTTCATAGAAATGGGAAAAATGTGACAATGCTTTTTCGTAAGATACGGAAAGAAAACGAATCGCAAGCGTTAGATATTCAATGTATACAGGCTCATAAATTTTGCCTAATGTCCAATGAGGTTGTGAAATTTTTAAGTTTTGCTTGATTGGTTCAATGATATGCGAGTAGTCAATTTCATCAAATAGTTCTGAGTAGTTACGCGGTCTATCGGTATTAACCGCTTCCGTTTCAGAAAAGAATAATCCTTTGTCAAAGGTTTGCACTTCGAAATCTATAATCTCTCCATTAGCGCGGATTACATTTTTGATAGGAATAATTCGAGTAGAAAAATAAATTCTATCCGTTTCAATGGCGGGGTGTTTTACTTGCGAAGCGGATACTTTTATTTTATCTCTCAAGCTACCGCCGAGATAAGCTGCATCAATCTTGAATATATAAAGATAATTATGCCCACGGATGGAAATTTCTCTAACCAGTGAAATTTTACCTGATTCCCGCTTGGGCTTTTGTATTGGAAGCACGCTACAATTTACCATTGCTTCTGGAATGAAATTTGATAGAATTTGTAAATAAGGATAAATGTCGTTTTCTGTTAAATCGGTATTGGAAATAGCGGGTAATGTGTATTCTGCGTTCAGTAGAATATAAGGTGAATGCAGATTATCCACAAAAATAGTCAGCGGAGAATTTTTTCCATTTAGTCCTTTTAGGAATAAATTCATTTCTTTAAGACTATTTGTTTGAATCATTCTCTACATCCTTAAAATTCAGTTTTCTCAAAAGTGGCGCCCTCATTGCAATGAAAGAGACAATTACTAGGGTCATCGCTCCACCAAAAACAACAGAAGGAATTGCGCCCATAAATTTTGCAGTCACACCTGATTCAAATGCACCGAGTTCATTAGAAGAGCCAATGAAAATACTATTCACCGAAGCTACTCGTCCGCGCATATTTTCAGGAGTAAATGTCTGCATGATAGTCGAGCGCAAAACAACGCTTACACTATCAAAGACTCCGCTGAGAGCAAGTAAAAAAATGGATAAGTAAAAATAAGAGGATAAACCAAATAAAATCATACTCATTCCGAATCCCGCAACAGCTACAAGTAGTATTATTCCAGAATTTTCTTTAGGAGGTTTATAGGCTAATAGCATCGCCATGAGAGAAGCACCAAATGCGGGGCTTGCTCGTAAAATTCCTAATCCTTCCGGTCCGACTTGTAAGACTTCTTTTGCAAAGACGGGGAGCAAAGCGACAGCACCACCAAATAAAACTGCAAACATATCAAGGCTCATCGCCGCAAGCATTACTTGATTGGAAAAAACAAATTTGAATCCTGAGAACAGGCTTTCAAAAATTGATTCGCCGTGTTTTTTCTCTGGAATTGGCTTTGGTAAAATTCTAGAATAAAAAAGAATAGCGGCTAATAGCAAACAAGCATCTACCGAATAAGCAAGCTTAGCCCCTTCGAATCCATAGAGTAGTCCTCCTAGTGCAGGGCCACAAACTGCTGCCACTTGCCATGCGATACTATTCCACGCGGAAGAATTTGGATACATATGCTTGGGAACTAATTGAGCCATAAACGCTGAGAGAGATGGATTTAAAAATCCTCTTGCGATTCCACTTAGAAATATAACTGCATATATGGGATAAACAGAATTAGCCGGTAAGTTTAAAAGAGAGGTGCTGAGAACAAGTAGACAGATAGAACATAAAAAAAGAACAGTGTAACAGATTAATACTATTTTCTTTCTATCTTTTCTGTCTGCTATATGTCCTGCAAATAAAGACACTGAGATTGATGGGATAATCTCGAATAGCCCGACAAGTCCGAGAGCGAGGGGGTCGCCTGTTTTATCAAAAACTTGCCAGGCAACAACTACAGCCTGAACTTGAATTCCAACAACTGCTAAAAACCTTGCAACTACAAAGTTTCGAAAGTCCAGAATTCGAAGGACTGCATAGTTATTGTCTTTCATTAATCCGCTTTAATCTTAAATGGTTTTTTATTCTTATTAATTTCTTCGTCAGTGATTTTGTATTCATCCTGTAGAAATTCTCTAAAGTCAATCGCCTTATCGTGATCTCTATCTCCATCACATTGTCTATTCCATGGCACCGAGCGCATAACGCCATTTACCACTGCAGGTTTTAGATAGAGCGCACCACCCATTGGACAAACTCCGGGCTTCGGTGAAAGACCATTATGCGCACACACTCCACCGGCTGCAACTCCTTCAGGCATTGGATCAGTTCCATCGGGAAGTTTGAATTGCGGATACTCTCTTGTATCATACCATCTTGCATAAATTCTAGCCCATACTGGAACAGCGGTCAAGGCAGCAGTCATACCCGGACCAAGTGAGATGGAGTTTTTATCATAGCCCATCCAGAACACGGAACTGAGCTTTGGATCAAATCCACAATACCAAACGTTTGTAAAAGAACTTGTCGATCCAGTCTTTCCACCGGATACTCCATCGTATTTTGCTTCTCTGAGGGCACTCGTTGGAGTACCACCGTCGGCTACTCCTTGTAGCATCCTTCTTACAATCCAAGCTGTGCTCTCTGGAATTACTTGGATTGTGCCGTTAGCTGCTTTAGCTGCGAGTTCTTTTTGAATAATTACTTCTTTGTTAAAAATGACAGAGCCAGTTTGATTTTTTACATAGCGAACAGAAAAAGGAATTACATCTCGTCCTTTATTTGAGATAATAGAATATCCAAGTGCCATTTCATATGGAGTCAATTCCGCTACACCCAAAGCGAGAGTAGGGTTGTCCGGAAAACGACGCTTATTCGCTTTGGTAAGTTTTGACGCAAAATCAATAATAGCCTCTGCTCCTACTTTAAAGAAGATTTGCACGGATACAATATTGAGTGATAGCGCCAAAGCTCTGTAAGCCGGAACCATACCTTTGAAATCGCCTGTAGAATCTTCCGGCGCCCAGCCATGTCCGTCATCGTTCATCGTAGTAAGTGGTGCATCCATAATTCCTGTTCCACTTGAAATGACTCGCTCATTAATAGCTGCGCCATATACAAAAGGCTTAAAAGAAGAGCCAGTTTGTCGTCTTGCCTGCATCGCACGATTGAATTGATTTTTAGGAGTAAACTTTGAACCACCAACCATGGTTTGGATATAACCAGTTCCCGGCTCGATTGTAATGAATGCGCCTTCTACGTGAAGATTTTTTGTAAATACAGCCGTGCGTTTTCTAAATTCACCAACTGCCGCCGCTTCGTTTTCGATTGGAGTAAGTGCAGTCAAAATATCCATCGCATCACTGAGTTCATTTTCTAGAGTAGAACGGTAATTAGCCGCTTCATCGAACTTGCTAATTTCCATTGGAGCAACAGGGAAAATACTTCCGAGTAATCCGTATAAGCCTACAAGTTGTCCATCCACTCCCGCTTTAAAAGAATTACTTAAACCAAAAGAGGTTTTGTCATAATGAGTCAGTGCTTTTTTTACTTCGTCTTCTGCGATTTCTTGTTTGCGCAAATCGAGTGTGGTATATACCTTTAAGCCGCCGGTGTAAACTAAGTCTTCTCCCAAATCAGCAAGAAGTTGTTTACGCACATGCTCGGTAAAATAAGGAGCGCGGTCGAGTTTGGTTCCCCAAGTCGAGCGAGAAGGAGACTGGGTAATCACGATTGGCCAGTATCTCTGCCAGAATTCGTCGTGCATTGCCTGAATGCTTTCTTTTTTGAGATAACCATTTTCTGACATGAGGCGAAGTATTGTTAGATGCGCTTTCTTAGCGATGTTTGGATTTTTATAAGGAGAGTATTGAACAGGAGCTTTGGGAAGTCTCGCAAGCATTGCCGCTTCTGCCACATCTAAGTCTTGCACATCTTTCGAAAAATAAACAGTCGAAGCAGTGGATAATCCCGTTGAGCCGTGACCTAAGTAAACCAGGTTAAAATAAATTTCTAAAATTTCTTCTTTCGAATATTCTTGCTCGATTTGTAAAGTAAGAAGTGCTTCGATAAATTTACGAGTGAAACTTTTCTTAGAATTTTTCAAAATTGCTTTCGACAATTGTTGCGTAATCGTAGATCCACCCTGCTTGACTTTCAAGTGGATAAGATTGATAAACCCCGCGCGAATGATAGCTTTGAAATCAATACCAAAGTGATTGTAAAAATTATTATCTTCGACAGAAATAAAGGCATGAATGACGTGAGGCGGAATATCCTGAAAGCGAAGTAGCTCCTGGCGATGGCGATAAAGCTCTGCAAACGGAACTCCGTTCAAATCATAGAGCTTCGTCGGAGTCGTCGGCAAATAAGTAGCAAGCTTTGTTAGCTCTTCGCCCCTATCCACCTCCGACAAAATATATCCAAAAAATCCACCCGAAAGTAGTGCCCCGATGAGCAGTATAATAACAGAAGTTTTAATGCTTTTCGTATTCATATTCTTCCATTTTTCAAAATGGGAAAGACTAGGCTAGAAATTTTTAGGGTGAGGAATTGGAAGATTACCACGGATGAACACGGATTGGGAATGGTTTTACCCCAGTCACCTCGAACTGCCCCATCGTGAGAGGTCTATCTTGCTTAAAACTATCGTAGTATTGCCAGATAGATTTCTCACATCCGCCTATTTGCTTAGTCATAAATCTAGTCGCCAAGCGACGTTCGAAATGACAGTTAAAATAAATTATTACCACTCGCCAGCGCGCTCGAAATAGCAGATTCAGGAATCACTCTTGACATTTCTTTTATCGAAAATGCTTAGTGTGCGTATGAAGAATTTCAAACTTTTCCTAAAGTTCCTTTCCGTTATTGTATTTGTATTTTTACAACAGAATCCGTATCACGCAGACGATGAAAAATCAAAGCCTTGGCACGAAAAAAAACGTTATGTTTTTTTGGTTGGGATTAACAAATACAAAAATACAACCGAATTAAAATACGCGGTGAAAGATTCGAGAGAGATGTATAAACTTTTTTCGCAAGTTGGGCATTTTGATAAAATATTTATGCTGAATGATATAGATGGAAAAGTTATTGTCACAAAAGGAAAAGAAGAATCACGGGATATGCAGTATTTGCCGACGAAGGCAAATATTGAAGCGACTTACAAATCAATTCTTGCAGAGAAGCCAGATACGCTTGTATTTTATTATTCAGGACACGGATTTATTGATGGGAAGGATGATAAAAATTCTATCGCGCCGATGGATGTGGAAGTGGAGTTTGTAAAAGAGAAAGCAGTTGCCAAAAATGGAATCGTGCTAACGGAAATGGCAAATGGTTTTAAAACAGAAGCAGAGAAAGCAAAAGAAGCGGATAAAGGCAAATCTGAAATCGATCAAGTGATATTTTTAATTGATGCCTGTCGCAGTCCTTTGCCGAAAGCAGATGCAGAAGAAGCACCAACGCAAAATAAAAAAGAATTAGGCAAAGACGATAAGACAAAAGCGGCAAATTCTGGTAAGCCTGAACCAAGTAAAGAAATCGCAAAAGAAATTCCAAAAGAAGAGCCGACCAAAGAACTTATTTCCTTTCAAAACTATGGAGAAGAAATTCCGCAGATTGTAAAGGATGCAAAGGGAGTTGTGATTCTAATTGGAACTTCTCCGAATGAATCTTCTTTAGAAGATGAATCCATTGAAAGTGGAAAGTTTACCTACTATATGCGTAAGGCAATCTCTGGCGGAATACAAGACGAAACCCCTGCTGAGTATGTAACCCTTGAGAGTTTAGAATTATTTGTAAAAAAGAAATTTGATTTAGAGCAATTAGAGTATGAAAAAGTTGAAAGGGAACGCGGGAATGGCGAAATATCGCAGAGCAAACCCAAACAAGCTGTTTACAAGGTGTCAACTCAGAGAGGATTCACAGGAGATTTTTTAATCACCTACGGACGACCACCGGAATCAGAAGTGCGAGTAGAGCGCCGTGGGTATATGGACACAAGCGAAGAACGACCAGTAGCCGCTAAAGTTTTATTCAACAAAAACAAGGAGCGCTACGATTTAAAATTCTTTGCGAAGAGTAAAGACACCGGAAAATACTATCCCGAAAGTCTAGAAGGAATTTCTAGAATGAAATATGCTTTTGATAGAAATAAAATGGGAGACTTGCAAGGCTTTACAGCAGAGCAATACAACTACAACGAAGAGCCTGTTTATACACATGGACTTGAGCTTGACGAAGAAAATGGTTGGGAGTTTACTTCTCTTTATCCGCTCACAGAAGAAGATAAAAAAGACAAAGACAAAAAGAGAATCCGTTTCCAGAGGCAGAAGTTTGACTTCAATGGGAACAATATTTTACAGGAATACTTCGACGACAAAGGAAAACCAGTCGCGATTGGAAGTGCAGAGATTACGAAAACAATTCGAGCCTGGGATTATAACGGCGAAAAGACTCTCGAAGAATTCTACAATGCCAAGGGAGAACTCACAAACAACGAATACGGTTACGCCCGTTATACCGCAAGCTACTTAGGAAAAGGAAAACCGGTCTCCGAAGAATACTTTGGCTCCGACGGAAAGCTTTCCGGCAATCAAACAGGAATTGCTCGAAAAACATTTACCTATGACCCTAGGTATAAGCTTGTTAGCCAACAAAACTTTGATAAAGAAGGAAAACGCATCGGCGACAAAGACGAAGTAGCCGTTACGAATTATACTTATAACGATGCTTGTGTGAATCGGATTTGGAATCTAGAATCATCTAAGGAAATATACCAAGAATCTGACGACAAAGCCAAATCAGAACTAACCGAAAAATTCAAACGCAAAGAAGCCTACGCTGACTGCATCGAAACAGAAGTCTATCTAGACAAATCAGAAAAGTCTAAAGCAAGACCAAGTGGAATTGCCAAGAAAGAAAACCAATTCAACGACAAGGGACTAAAGAAACTAGAACAATACTTCCGCCATGACGAACGCCCTGGCACAAAGGAGGAATCTTCCGCACAGTCTATACCTACGACGACAAAGATCGAGTAACCGCTAAAAAGTATTTCGGAGAAACAAGAAATACAACTCTAGACCCTGTTCCTGTTACAGATGAAAGGGGAATCCATGAATACCGTTACCAATATGGAACCACCGGTGGAGGCAAATACCAATTTGGCTACAAGAAGGAATTATTAGAGCGCGTTACTTATTATGGAGTTGACGGCAAATTGGTATCTACCGCTGAAGGGATTTCGATTGAAGAGCATTTGTTTACTTATAATCGGGAGAGGAAGGATTATGAGGAATCGATTGTGCATTATTTAGATGAGAAGGAAGACCTTGTAAAGGGGAATAAAAGCAATTCGAAGTTTTCTATAAATGATAAAAATGGAAATATAGTTTTGAAAGAATTTTTTGGACAAGATGGAAAGTGGAAAGGAGATCACTGGGGCATTGCACGATATGTGTATAAATATGATGAAAAAGGGAATAAACTATTACAAGAAACGTATGGAACGGATGGAAAATTAGAAGTGTACGGCGATGCGCGTATTGCGCGATATGTATTTAAATATGATGAAAAAGGAAATATAATATTAGAAGAAACTTATAGAGCAGATGGAATATTGAAAGACTATATTAGCACCAAATATGACGAAAAGAGAAACGAAATATTACGAGAGCTTTATAATGCAGAAGGAAAGTTATTTTATAAATATATGTATAAATATGATGAAAAAGGGAATAAAGTATTAGAAGAAACTTATGGAGAAGATGCAAAGTTAAGAATTAAATTTGTGTATAAATATGATGAAAAAGGAAATAAACTACTAGAAGAAGCTTATAGAGAAGATGGAAAATTATTTTTTAAATACGTATATGATGAAAAAGGAAATAAACTGCTAGAAGAAATTTATAGAGAAGATGGAAAGTTAATAGATAAATATGTGCAGAAATATGATGAAAAAGGGAATAAACTATTACAAGAAACTTATGGAGAAGATGGAAATATAAAAGAACGATTATCATTAGTGTATAAATATGATGAAAAAGGAAAAAAAGTATTGGAAGAAACTTATGGAACAGATGGAAATCTAAAAGAACGATTCGTGTATAAATATAACGAAAAAGAAAAAAAAGTATTAGAAGAAACTTATGGAACAGACGGAAATCTAAAAGAACGATTCGTGTATAAATATAATGAAAAAGAAAATATGTTATCAAAAGAAACGTATGGAGCAGACGAAAAGTTAATAGATAAATATTTGTATAAATATGATGAAAAAGGAAATAAAGTATTAGAAGAAACTTATGGAGCTGATGGAAAGTTAAAAGAAAAATTTACCGTCGAGGTTGTGTATAGAGATGATGAAGAAGGAAATAATTTAGCAACGGGATACATCGACAGTGTTGCACGATATGTTTATAAATACGATGAAAAAGGAAATAAAATCTTAGAAGAACAGTATAGAGCTGATGGAAAGACAAAGTACGAATATCTAGATAATAATACTGCACGTGTGGAAATAGAAAAAGAATTTAGTGAAGAGTGGAAGCAAATCCATACTAGCCTCTTAGATGCTTTGAAAGAAAAGGAATTTAATAAAGAACTATCTACTATAGAAAAACAAATTTCTGTTTGGAAAAAAGAATATCGACATCTACCTAACTTAGAAAAAAAGCTAACAGACTCTCTCGGACAAGAAAAGGGTAAGAAGCTCTTCAATGAATATAATGACTTCGTAAAAAAATTCACCAAAGAACTCGAAAACTGCACATTACGCAAAGTATCCTACCGATACGATGGAACGTTAGCCGAAAGAAAAGAGCGCTTCGACAGATACCACCCGTTAACCACTGAGAAGCCCGATGCTAACGGAGTGCTTGAGTCGCCTGAGTATCATCTCTATTTTCCAAATCCCCGCGGGCAGTTCGAGAAGAGACTTCTTCATTTGAAGCTCGACAGGTTCTATCGTCCGGTGGGCTTGGAGTTTGAGAAGAGGTAGATATTACCTATTCCTAATTTTGGATTACTGGTTTTTTTTAAGTGTGGGTTATGCGTGTTTGCCGGAATGACCTAACCCCACATCTGTCAGATGTTGTCTGGCTATTATGGATTAGCCACTTCCGGCGAAGGCGCTGGGTTTGCGACTAAGCAAACGGGTGGAAAGGGAAGGTGCTACTTCAGAGTATTCTACGCTACGGCAGAGTGTGGGGTTAGGTCAAAAAGTCCCCCAACAACTAAAAAATCCCATTTTTTTTCTACTTGCATCACAATCCCTGATTCGAAAATCTCTCAACTGAGGTCGCTATGAGCAAATTAGAACGAAATCTGGGTCCGTTTTTACTTTGGGGACTCGGTGTGGGATATGTAATTTCGGGAATGTATTTTGGATGGAATTTAGGACTGCCAAAAGGCGGAAGTCTTGGATTTGCGATTGCGACATTTTTTGTAATGATTATGTATATCGCGTTTACGTTTAGTTATACGGAGCTTGCCTGTGCGATTCCGAAAGCCGGTGGTGCGTTTGACTACGCAAACTTGACATTAAATCATCATCTCGGGTATATTGCGGGTGTCGCACAGATTATCGAATTTGTATTTGCCCCTCCTGCCATTGCAGCGGCTATTGGTGCTTATTTCCATATTTTCTTTCCTGCTATTCCTGTTCTTACAATTGCCATTTTCGCCTATTTGGTATTTACCGCTCTTAACATTTCGGGCGTAAAGACTGCTGCTTCTTTTGAGTTGGTCGTAACGATTTTTGCAGTTGTCGAATTGCTTATATTTGCCGGTATCACCCTTCCTCATTTTCAATATTCTAATCTGGAAAAAAATCCTCTGCCCAATGGGATTGCAGGAATTTTTGCTTCGATTCCATTTGCTATTTGGTTTTTTTTAGCCATTGAAGGAGTTGCCAATGTTGCCGAGGAGGTTATCAATCCACAAAAAAACATTTTGATAGGATTTGGTTTTGCTTTACTGACACTTGTTATTCTTTGTATTCTCACTTTTATTTCTTCGGTTGGAGTCAGTGGTTGGGAAAGCATTGTTTACCCCGAAGGCTCTAGGGAAATGTCAGATTCTCCTCTTCCGCTTGCACTTTCTTTTATTGTAGGAAAAGACTCAGCTCTTTATCATATGCTGATTACAATCGGATTATTCGGATTAGTCGCATCTTTTCATGGAATCATTCTTGCATCCGGTAGAGCGACCTATGAATTCGCAAGAGTGGGTTATGCACCGAAGCCACTCGGAGTAATTAGTCCAAAGTTTCATACACCGGCTAATGCCTTGTTAGCCAATACTGGAATTGGAATTCTCGCCCTTCTTACAGGAAAAACTTCTGAGATTATTACACTTGCCTGCTTTGGTGCTCTTACACTGTATATCATTTCAATGTTTGCTCTTCTTTATTTGCATAAAAATCATCCGCATATCAAAGGGTCTTTTAAGGTTCCATTTTTTCCAGTCACACCAATCGTTGCACTCATTCTTGCCTTTATTTCCATTGTATCCCTTTTTGTTTTTAATTTTACGATTGGGATTTTCTATATTATAATTTTAAGTATTGCTTATTCTTATTTCTACTTTTATTTGAGAGGAAGGAACCATGTATAAAACAGTCGTTAGTCGAAAGACCTACCAATTTAAAAATCTAAAAGTATTAATGGCGAAAGCTACTCCTCTTCGTTCGGGAGATATTTTAGCAGGTGTTGCGGCTAACACACAAGAAGAAAGAGTGGCAGCACAAATGGCACTTGCGGAAGTTCCCCTCAAGCGTTTTTTGGAAGAGGAATTAATTCCTTATGAAAAAGATGAGGTCACAAGATTAATTTTGGATTCTCATAACAAAGAAGCATTTCAACCAATTGCCAATTTGACCGTTGGAGAATTTCGCGAGTATTTGCTTTCGGAAAATACTACTACAGAGATTTTACAGAGAATCAAAGATGGAATTACTCCTGAAATGACTGCTGCGGTTTCTAAGATTATGCGCAACCAGGACTTGATTTCTGTTTCCAAAAAATGCGAAGTCATTACTAAGTTTAGAAATACAATTGGACTTCACGGAAGGCTTTCTACAAGACTACAACCCAATCATCCAACAGACGATTTAAAAGGAATTGCAGCAAGTTTAATTGATGGACTTCTTCTAGGTAGTGGGGACGCCGTGATTGGAATTAACCCTGCTACGGATAATGTCCATAATGCGATAGAGCTTTTGAAAATGCTAGATGGAGTCAGAGAAAAATACAAAATTCCGACTCAGTCTTGCGTATTAACCCATGTAACAAATACAATCGAAGCCATTCAAAAAAAAGCACCCGTTGACTTGGTATTTCAATCAATCGGTGGAACGGAAAAAACAAATTCTAGTTTTGGGGTAAATCTTAATTTGCTCGGGGAAGCCTACGAGGCAGGACTATCGCTTAAGCGTGGAACAGTCGGAAATAACTTAATGTATTTTGAAACAGGGCAGGGGAGTTCTCTTTCGGCTAATGCTAATTATTCTCTAGACCAACAAACCTGTGAGGTGCGAGCCTATGCAGTGGCAAGAAAATTTAATCCGCTCCTAGTAAACACAGTAGTTGGGTTTATTGGACCGGAATACTTATACAACGGCAAACAGATAATACGCGCTGGACTAGAAGATCATTTTTGTGGGAAGCTACTTGGACTTCCTATGGGCTGTGATATTTGTTATACCAACCACGCAGAAGCAGATCAGGATGATATGGATACGCTACTAACTCTACTCGGAGTTGCCGGGTGCACCTTTATAATGGGAATTCCGGGAGCGGATGACATTATGCTAAATTATCAGAGCACTTCGTTTCATGATGCGTTATACGCAAGGCAAGCTTTGGGATTAAAGCCAGCTCCTGAATTTGAAGACTGGCTTTTGAAAATGCAAATCTTAGACGAGAAAATGATTCCCCGCTCTAAGACTACTGCTAAGCTATTAGCAGAATTTTAATGGTGGTGTCCACCTTCTCCATGAACATGACCGTGGTCTAGTTCTTCCTGGCTAGCGTCACGAATGCTTTTGATTGTTACATCAAAGTTAAGTGTTTCGCCGCTTAAAGGATGGTTTGCGTCAATTTGAACTTCATTTTCTTCAATGGAGGTAATAGTGACTATGCGCACTTCCCCGCCCATGTTTGCCTGTAACTGCATTCCCACTTCTAGGTTTGGAATTTGAGCAAAGTGTTTACTTGGAATTAGCTGCACGAGGTTCTCATCGAAATTGCCATAAGCTTTTTCGGGAGGAATAACGGCGTTAAACGTATCGCCGACTGATTTTCCTTCTAGAATTTCTTCAAGACCTGGAATAAGATTTCCGATTCCTTGAATGTAAACGAGTGGCTCTTGACCAACAGATGAGTCAATGATTTCGCCATCTGTATTTTTTAATGTATAGTCGATTGCAACGACTTTGTTTTTAGAAATAACCATAAAATATCCTTTCTCCACAAAAGATAGAAAGGAATCCTTGTCTTAGGTGGGTTTTTAATTCTTTATTTTTACAAAAAAATAGGATAAGGAATCTGTCATTCTCTTTTTAAATCTTGCCAACTAGATTATCCTCTCGGATGTTTAATTTATGAAGAAAGAAACTCCTCTGTCGAAGAATTTAGATCCATGGGTAAAGCTGAAACAATTCACCTCGGCTCGCATTGGGATTGGACGAAGTGGAGTTGCTGTTCCGACTGCGGAATTACTTGCGTTTCAAATGGCTCATGCTCAGGCAAGGGACGCAGTGTTGACGAAGATTGATTTTAAAAAAATTATAAGTTTTTTAAAAAAAGAAAAAATCTCTACGATTGAATTAGATAGCGCCTGTGCTAATCGTGAAAATTATCTTACTCGACCTGACCTCGGTCGGATTCTTTCTGAAAATTCCAAAACTAAAATGAAAACGAATGCAAAGACAAATAGTAAATCAAAAGTCTCTCATTCAATTTCTCTTATTGTAGTGGATGGATTGTCGAGTGCTGCCATTGAAAAAAATATCATTCCCTTATTTAATATTCTAATACCGGAGCTTCGCAAACGCAAGTTTAATATTGCGCCTATCGCTCTTGTCAAAAACGGTAGAGTTGCCATTGGAGATGAAATTTCTTTTGTGCAGAAAACAGACATTTGCCTCGTTTTAATTGGAGAGCGTCCCGGTTTAAGTTCTCCTGATAGTTTAGGAGTATATCTAACATACAAAACAAAACCTAAAACCACAGACGAGAGACGCAATTGTATTTCGAACATCCGAGAAGGTGGTATGGATTATCCATTAGCCACTACAAAAATTCTCTACCTCATAGAAGAATCTTTGCGAAAAAAATCTCCGGTGTAAATTTAAAAGATAGTGCAATAGCATCAGGAGACATTAAAAAAATTACCACCGATGAACACGGATGAACACAGATGGGTTTGCGACGGTCATTTCGAACTTCGTTATACGATTGGGTTTGGCACTTAATGTTAAGATTGAAGTGAGAAATCTATCTTGCTTAACACTATCGTTTTATTGCAAAATAGATTTCTCACGCTTACGCTGATGAAGCTGTTCGAAATGACAGCTTTTTTAAAACTCCAGAACCGCTCTATAGCGAACCTTGTTCGCGCGCACTTTGGAGATGGCTTCGTTTGCGCGAGTAGATGGAAATTTTTCGATGACTGGGGCTATTTTGTGTTTGGCGGCAATTTCTAACATTTCGTTAATCATTGCTCTTCCCCCGATCGGACTTCCCATAATGCGCAGGCGTTTATTTAAAAGCATTCCTACGTGAACGTTTGAAAGAGTGCTTGGTGGCACACCTACAAAAGTTAATGTTCCATCAGAATCTAAAAGGCTTAGAAAACGAGGCCAGTCTAGATCATTGTGGGTAGTGTTTAATATAATGTTTAGTTTATTCTTTGTGCTTTTAGGAGTTCCTACAACTACTTCGCTTGCTCCATTTTCTAGCGCAAACTTTTCTTTATCCGGACTGGTTGTAAAAACAGTTACGCGGTTACCTAGTTTTGCCGCAAACTGAACTGCCAGGTGACCGAGTCCGCCTATGCCGATGATTCCAATGTTTTGTCCAGATGTCATACCTGCATAGCGAAGTGCGGAGTATACAGTTATGCCGGCACAGAGAAGTGGTGAGGCTACAGCTGATTCTAGTTCATCTGGAATTTTAAAGCAGAAGCGACTGTCTATTTGAACATGGCTTCCAAATCCACCATGACGTCCTACAATTGTGCCTTTGTTTTTACTGCAAAGGTTTTCGTTTCCGCGCAGGCAATCCTTACATTCCATGCAAGCTCCGGATTGCCAACCAATTCCAACTCGATCTCCAACTTTCATGTGGCTAACAAGAGAACCCACTTCTGTGATCACTCCAACAACTTCGTGACCGGGGACAAGCGGATACTTTGCTATTGCCCAATCATTGTCAATCATGTGAATATCACTATGGCAAATTCCGCAGGTATGAACTTTGACTATACAGTCATTCTCGGAAAGGGAAACACTTTCGTAACTAAAATCTTTTAGCTCTGCTTGTTTTTCTAATGCGGCTAATGCTTGTATTTTCATAAATACCTCTATATAAAAAAGTAATAACTTCTATTCAGTATTTTATTAACAAACTAATTTACAATAAAAATATTGTTATACCGATTTAATCAGGATATCAGCCATTATCTGCTCCAATATTTTTGCTTTTCTATTCAATGGGTTTATCGCTAGAACTTCAAGGATAAGACTATTGGCTCTTGGAAAATTCTTTACTCTCATAAGGGCAACGATGAGTCTAAATAAGTTTCGTCTACCTGCCGGAGAGCGAAGTTTGATTAGTTCAGCATAATGAATGAATCTATCATAATTTTTCAATTTAAATAGAAGTAAAGATAGCTGCAAAAGATTTTTCTTATCGAGCGGTTGCAGCTCGATTAATTCCTCATAGGTTTTAATCAATGCTGGATAATCTTTGTTTGTCTTTTGAAATTCTAACTTTTCTTCTAACTGATTTAACAATATGAGAAATTCTTTTTCTTCTTTTTGCCTGTCTTCTTCTTTTATAAATTCTAATTCCTTAAAGCTAACACGTAACAGGGATAAATCGTCATTTAACTCACCTTTAGTTTTAATAGATAGAGAAATTTCTTTTAGATTTCCGTTGCCGGCTTCTACAGATTCTAAGAATAAATCTTCATCAAAATTTAGCACTTCTAATCCATTCTCATCTCGATCAATAATGATATCGTCTCTCCCATCTGATCCAATGATTAATACGTCACCCGCTAACATTTGAAATAAGGAAATTTGAATAGGGGAGTTAATTCCCTGTATCCCCATCTTTCTATATTTGCGTCCAACCTTTTCAATAAACTTAGCTTTCTTATTTCTATAAAGAGTAATCTTCGGATGTTCCACGTTTATAAAATATAGAACTCCATTTTCTTCGTCTAGTAGACCTAGAACGAGCGATATAAGCATATAGCCATCGAAGCTTTCAAATATTCTTTGCATTTCAAGAAAGCTATTCTTTATCCATTTTTCCGGGTAGAGATGTTCTCCTAAAGAGATGGAATGTGTTCTTTGTAAAATTGATTTGAAAACAGAGCCTAATACTAATATGCCGCCGGCTCCTTGAATCGATTTCCCCATAGCGTCTGCGTTTAGAACTACAATATAAGAACGGTTATTTAAAAAAATTCGATCTGTAGTGCAAAGATCCCCACCAATTTCTAATTCTTTGTTTTTAAAAATAAATTTCTTTTTTTGTTCGATTAAAAATTCAATTTGAACTGCATCAGTTTGAATATTATTCTTGCCAAGCGGTTCAATGAGAAGGGATGTTAAAAAATAATCTGCATCTTGCTTTTCTTTTAGAACTTGCACTTCCTTTAGCGCATGATTTAGATTAGCCGTTCGTTCTTCTACCTTAGCTTCTAGGTTTGCATACAATTCGGAATTCTCTATAGAAATGGCAATTTGAGTTGAAAGAATGCTCAAAACTTCCAATCTTTCTTTTGTGAATGCGTCTACCGTATAATTGTTTTCAAGATAGATTATTCCAATTAAACTGTCATGTCTCAATACCGGATAACACAGAATAGACTTTGGATTCCACTTTCTGAGATAAGGATCATTGATAAATAAATCTTCCTTACTTGCATCTCGAAGAACGATGTGTTTTTTTACTCTCTTTACATAGTTAATCAATGAGTAGGGAACTATATCTGGATTTACAAAGGCTTTTCCTAAAGCTGAGTTGGTGTTTGAAACTTCAATTTCTTCTTCGGCTGAATTTCCATTGGCAAGAATGAAAAAATCATCATTGTGAATTTTTATAAAAAGACCTTTCTCTGCTCCCGCATTTTCAAATAAAATTCGCATAATTTTTTTTAAAAGTTTTTCAAGAACAATTTCTTCTGCGAGTGCTTGGGATGCCTTGATGACAGCATTCAGATCAAGCAAACTTACTGGATGGGTAAACTTTGCTCGAGCGTCCATGGCGTTATCCGACAAATCACTATTAACCTTTCTACGATTTGTTTTTGGAAATAAATCTGGATATTTTTTTTCGATTTGATTCACTTTTTCAACTGAACCCCAACGACTGTATAGATAGTGGGCTTCCATCATATAGCTTCGCATAATTTTAGTTTTTCCCAAATGCATATAAAGATTCGCACAGAGTTCATTTGCGATAGCTTCCATATGCAGAAACTCATTCTTATGTGCTTCTGCGATTGCTTCATCGTATAATTTACTGGCTCGCCAGAAATGTCCACTTAGTCTAGCTAGCTCTGCTTCTACTAAAAGATATTTGTGAAGAAAATTTTCAGAGCAAAACTTACTCCAAGCTTTCATTTGCTTTTGGTATGCTTTGACTTTGGTAATGTATTGCTCTTTTTCTATAGGATCAGCATTTGTGGATAACGCGCATAATGTGAGGGAGGCATACAAATTGTATTCGCAGACAGTGTAAGTGCCCGTTGCGTACTCTAGGTATTTTTCTGCTCGCATGACTTGATTGTAAGCATCTTCATAATTCTCTTGAAGAAAAAAAATTAACATTCGAAGTGTCTTGAATATAAAGACAGTAATATAGTTATGATTTTCTTTCCATTCCAGTAGAAATTTTTGAGCATATTCGTTGATAACCTCTAGCTCCATCTTGTCTTCAGGGCTAGTTGTCATTTCCATCAGTACAATTCTTACTGCATTGATGGTATCTTTACCAATACTACTCTTTGCCTGCTTGCACAAAAGCATATGTTTTGGAATTGTATCATTTAAAATGCTCAAAAGATTTTTGCTAGTAAAGAATAAATTAATTATATTAAAAACCAAACTATAACTTAGATGTTGTAATTCTCCAGATTCTTTACCCACCTCTAAGCATTTGCGATTTAACTCGGCTGCGTTTTTTAAATGCTCTCTAAAGGGCAGAGTAAAATTAGCTACGACGCTTGCCGTCTTAGTAATTTCTGATTTGTTCTGATGCTTTTCAGCAATTTTTAATGCTAGAATAGCGAAAGCATGACCCGTCTTATAATCGTTGAATATAGATCCTAAAATGATACCATAACCTGAGAGGCTGTAAGCTTGATCTGATATTCCATTTTCCAGAATTGAATTCACTGATTTTAGGACAATGTATGTCCAGAGTTCTGAATTATATAGATAAGCCGCTGGCATTAAATTGGACATAATTTCTAAAGCTAGCTTCTTACTTTCATCTTTCATTTCCGGAGCGGATAATAATGATTCCACGGAATGCCTTCTTCGATAATGCTCTATTTTCTTAAATTCTTTTTCGGTAAAGGAAGAAATATCTTTTGTTGGGAGGATAATATCGAAATACTTCATCGCTTCCATTCCTGCATGAATGGCTTTTTCGAAATTTGAAACGGTAGTATAATAATTAATAAGAAGGCGATAGGAGTGCATAACTTCAGACAAATCATGAGTATGCTTTAAGAAGATGGAAATACTTTCTTCCATTTTTTCAAATTGAACATTTAGATAGTATAATTCAGTCAACTCTCTATAGACTTGTTTGGTTAATGAAAAAATTTCATTCCATGGATCGGAAAATTTATCAACTTGGCTTAGGGCTTGGTTTAAATAGTGAAGGGATAATTCGTATGCCGTTGATAATTTTGCTTTCTTCGATGCATTTAGGTTTAATGTGATTAACCGCTCTCGTTCAATTGGGTCCATTATTTTTTCTGATCCAATATTTAAGTGATTTGTTAAATCAAATAAAATATCATCTGAATAATTTTCTCCCCACATAATTCGTCCGATTGTAAGCTGTAAATTTTTATTTTCTTCTTCTTCCAATAATTCGTAGGCTGCCTGTTGAATCCTATCATGCTGAAATTGGTAGACTATAAGTTTTGCTTGATCTGGTTTTAAACTATTTAGTGAAAATTGATTCAATCTTTGAATCGAAGACTCTGGAAGATAGATGAAATCTTCTCGTATAAGTTCTTTTAGAGAATCCATTGTTTCTTGATAAGATTGATTGCGGATAATACTTAGTATCCATAAATCAAACGTAGAGCCAATACAAGCTGCCATTTTTAAAATATCCTGTGATTTGCTTGATTGACGCTTGATTTTGCTAATCAGAAGATCTATAATATTTTCAGAAATATTTGTATGTTTTATTTTCTCTAAGTCCCAAAGCCATTTTCCTTTTTCATGATTGGGATAAATTATTTTCTCACGTGAAAGGTCCTTCAATAATTCATTGACGAAAAATGGATTGCCAGCAGTTTTATTTAAAATAAGTTCAGAAAGATTTTTTACTTCCTCCTCGTTTGCGAAAAGGCAATCCATTAGTAATTGATTTATATCGTTTGCTTTTAGTTCTTTTAGTCGAATTGTGATTGGGTAAATTTTTTCTTTTTTCAAAGAATCAATCATATCTAGAAATGAGTGGTTTTGCGAGTCCTCGCTAGTTCTAAAACTCAGGATAATGAATATATACCGTAGCGAAGTATCAGACATTAAGTTCTTAATCATTTGAAGAGAAGCTGTATCTATCCATTGCAGATCATCTAAAAATAAAATTAGGGGATGATTCAGTGTGCAAAATACTCGAATGAAACTCTGAAACACTGAATAAAAGCGAGTGGCATTTTCCTGTGAGTCTAATGCGGCTACGCTTTGTTGTGCGCCAATGATTAATTCTAATTGTGGGATTACATCGACTACAATTTTTGCATTGCTTCCGAGTTGAGATACAATTCTACGTCGCCAGTTTTCAATTTCTTCTGAAGTCTCGGTAAGTAAAATTTGAATCAAATTAGAAAATGCCTTGATCAATCCACTGAACGGTAAACTCTTAGTAAACTGTTCATATTCTCCAGAAATAAAATACCCTCTTGCCTCAGAAATTGGTTTGTAGATTTCTTTTACTAAGGCGGACTTTCCGATACCGGCTGCACCTGTTATAACGGATAATTGTGGTTTTCCGTGCTGATACATATGATAAAACGTATCAACCAAGGATTTGATTTCATTTTGTCTTCCATACAACTTTTGAGGAATGTGGAACTCTGAGGAAAAATCTTTTTTGCCCACAATGAATTCATCCGTATTGTATTGGTTAGAACTAATCCATTCTAAATCATATAAGATTCCATAAGAGCTTTGATATCTTGTCTCTGGATCCTTCGAAAGTAATTTTAGTATAATTTTTGAAAGATCTTCCGGTATACTACTTTCAATGTTAGTAGGAGCTAATGGTTCTTTTGCGATATGACTGTAAATCATATCCATTGGATCATTTGCAGAAAAAGGTGGTTTACCGGTTAGTAAGTGATAGAAGGTTGCCCCGAGAGAATAGTAATCAGATCGGGTATCGGTCTGTCTGTTTATGCGACCAGTTTGTTCCGGTGAAACATAGGCGAGGCTACCATCTATTATTTCCTTGGTCTTTGAACTTGGGAATGCAGTATCAACTTCTAAGCTCGAGCCAAAATCTATAATTTCTACTTCACCCGTCTGTGGGTCATATAAAATGTTGGAAGGTTTAATGTCTCGATGAATGATTTTATTTTCATGAATCTTTTCTAATGCGGTTACGGCTGATTTTGCGATTTTATAAAAAGTATACAAAGGAATTTTACCTTTGATGCTTGTCTCTAGATTGTTTCCCTCTGAATTTTCGAAGACGAGAGTGTATTTGTTTTTAAACTTTCCTAATCCAATTACTTCAGCTATTCCTTTTATAGATTTAAGCTTTTCTAAAATTCGAAATTCATTTTGAAGTCGATTCAGTTCCACCTCGGTTGGATGCTCTGTGTTCAATACTTTGAGAATTACTCTTTGTTTATTTTGATCCTCTGCCCTGAAAATGGTATGTTTTGGACCTTCGAAAATAGTCTCAAGGATTGTAAAATCCATTGGTTGCATAAGAAGGAATTATTGATCCATAAAAGGGGACATTCTCTCTAGCATAATACGCTTATTATCCCCTGCTTGAATTGAAAGCAAACCACGGATAACAGCCTGTCTCCTCTCATGCTCGGTTCTTGAATAAGCTTTCACTTTGTTTGCTATTGGTAAAAAAACTAAGTTGGCAAAACCAATTCCATAGAAGGTAGCGATGAATGCAGTTGCAATTCCTTCTCCGAGAGCAGCCGTTCCTGCGCCTAGATTTTCTAATACGTGAACAAGACCCATTACAGTTCCGATAATTCCAATCGTTGGACAAAACCCGCCGGCAGTTTCGAGAATTTTAGAAGAATTCATTTCGACTTCTTGTTTTTGCTCAGACCATTCAAATAAAATATCTTCGACGGTAGAAGGATCTGTTCCATCTACAATCAAGCGAAGACCTTTCTGCGCTAGTTCATTGTCGATTTCTTCGATTTCATCTTCTAAGGACAAAAGTCCATCTCTTCGCGTTTTTTCTAATAGCTTGACGAATAATTCCATGAAGTCTAATTTCTTACTTTGATTAAAAATCAATTTGAGGATAACAAGCATTGCCTGTATTTGCGTAACAGAAAAACTTGCGATCGTTGCTCCTAGAGTGCCACCTAGTATTAAGATAATGGCGGATAATTTGAAGAAAGCGCCAATATGTGCTCCTTCTAAAAGAATTGCAATAATGACGGACAGAAATGCTAGAAATATTCCTAAGTAAGTAGTAAGTATCATTCAACGCTCCTAGGGATGAAATTTGGATTAACGGCAGGATTAACATGAACCCTGTAAGTGCTTTCTTTTAAAGAGACTAAGTCTGCTAGAAGTTTTTGCCAGATGACAGAACCGTTGTTTTTTCTTGACTCGGTCATAATAATTTCTTCGGCTTCTCTAATATTTGAAAATTGTAGATAGATTTTTGCTTTTTCGATTTTTAGATTTTTCAATTCTTCTGCATGAGCTTCCGGATTCTTTGCGTAAAAATCAATGAGCTCATTGATTCTATCGAGAGCTTCTTCTTTTTTGTTTAGACTGAGTAACATCGGATAGAGTCGTTTTATAATTTGCTCTTTGTATTTATTTTTAGTTAGTAGAATTTTCATGACAGGTATTTGTTCTTTCTCAGTCGTTATGCGCAATAGAGAATTGTATCCTGTATCTAGTAGGCTATCATCAGCTACATGAAAGCGAAATGCCAGGTTTGCCATTTGAACAGATCTATCGAAGTCGCCTATCCTGTAATAATATTCAGCATAAGTCTTGTAAGAGTTGTAGAATTTATTTCGATAAGAAATTGCTGTTTCGTTTAAAGTTCCACTCGAATAGTTAATTAGATTGGCAAGTGTATCCGCAATATCATCGTTAGCTTCAAGTCCGCGCAGTCTAGTTTCTACATGTTGGATTTCCCAACTCAAACTCTCAGACCGACTTTCTTTCTCTGTCTTGAGTAGAGGAATTGAATTCTTTGGAAAATAGATTCTAAAAAGTGGATACTCAATCGAATCAAATTCAATTAGATGATTTGTAAGGTGTCTCGAATTTTTATCTTGAAAAATAATGAACGGATAACCATTCTTATTCAGATGATACAAATAAGTCAAAGTAATTTCTAAGTTATCACCAAGTCCTAGAATAATTGTTTTATTTCTAAATGTATTCTTTTTAGGAAGTGTTTCCTGGTTTTTAAAAGGAAGGTTTACATTAAAAAAAACAAAGTTTTCTTCATTTAGACCAATCGAATTTAAAAGATAGGGAATTGGTCTTAGATTCTCGGTTTTAACAAAGTTCATTTTGTAGTCGTAGGGTAGCGGAGAAAAGAAATAAGCCGCTAGTGCAAAGCTTAAAGAAACTGTCATGAGTTTATTTAAGAAGTTAACAGAATTCAAAAATAGAAAAGGAGTCCAGACAAGTAAAATAAAACCGAAGACAAATGAATATCTAAACTCGTAGCGCAAATAATAAATATTTAGAAAATGGGTAAGAGCATACAAGGCTAAACCACCCGCAATCGACGGAAGAATAAGACTTAATTTGTATTTGCTCGGTCGATAGATTGCAATGCAGGCAGTGTCTAGAAAAAGTAAAATCCCCGCAGCCAATTCATAGCGCGATAGATGCATTGTAAGAATCAGGCTAACAATCAGTATTCCCCTACCGGCAAGATATTTCCATCTGAGTTTGGAATTTAAAAATCCGTAATGGAAAATGATATTGAAGAGCAATAGCCCCGAGCCTGTTCCTAGGATGAATGAATCCGGGGTTTTGATATTTACATAGTAAAGAATTGCATGGCAAACGAATAAAGAAAGCGAAGAATAAAAAAAGATATCATTGATTGGAAATGTCTTCGGAGTCGATCTTTGACTTGCGTTATGCGCTTTAGGGATGATAGAAAAAAGTAAAAGCTCTAGTGTCATTACAAATACAAGCGGCATAAGGTAATTTTCCGCTTTGATGACAATCGTCGGATTAAAAAAAGCATAAACGATATAACTTGTTCCGCCCGCCAAAAATCCCCAGAGTCTAAAGTTCTTTAGTCGCGCAGCAAGCATCCCCGTCACAAAAGAATTGAGACTTGCGTAGAATAAAAAAATATCCGTATAAAAAATATAATCGACTTGTAGTAGACCGGACGAATATCCATTGAGAGTAATCATCTCTGAAACTAGTAATGCCAATACAGCGTATTCTAAGTAGAGTGCGCGGATTCCATGCATTAGCCGCTTGAGTAAAAGTCCGGCAAGGAAGGCGAGTCCTAATACTAATTTGGCAGCTTGAAAGAAAACGTCTTCGTTCTCTATCTGCTTAATTTCCTGATAGGCGTTTTTAAAAAAAAGCGATCCTAAAAACCCAAGGGAAAGGCATAGAATTATATTCGGTAGGATTCGAAGACCGAAAGAATTTGCAAAAAATCGTGTGCTGCTCTTGTTCATGGCTCTAACTACAAGACTTCTATTTTATTGGTTTTTTGGAACTAAAAAAATAAACTTAGGATGGGAAATTGGGATTTTCTAGGAGGTGAATCAGAGGTTTTTTTAAAGATTACCACCGATAAACACCGAGAGCACCGATAAAAGATTCGATAGGTCCTCTGATTTGCAATATTTGTAATTTTGTTTGTATCCAAATCTTTTTTTATCGTGGAAATTTGTGCTAATCAGTTTCTGATTGGTGGATAATGCTATGGTTCATCGGTCGGTTTTCTACTTCATAAAATCTCAATCATTTCTAACACAGCTTGTTTCTTGCGGGGTAGTGCGGTCGCTGTCTAGATAGATTTGGCGAATTAGAAAGTCAAAAGAATCACGATTGGATTTGGTTCTTTCTTGTAAGCAGAAAAAGTAAATGGCGTCTGGTGTATCAATGAATACGCCGGCGTAAAATCGCTCACTCGATACTGTAGGGATAATAGCTGTATATCCAAGGTCAGTGGCTAATGGCTGTTCTACTTTTGAACTTCGAATATTCTTTCCTGGTATCCACACATGAATGTCTTTTGTAGCTATTGGTAGTTTTTCTTTCATTTCAAAATAAATACGCGAGGAAGTAAAACTTAGATACCTTGGATTTTTCAAAATCATTTTTTTACCAGAATGAAAAATGGGATGTGGGCTTGCAGAATTAAAGTGATAGGAGATGTTTGAATTCCGATCATAGACTTGAAAAGAATCCCAGAGTCTATCTAGAGAAGTGAAATCTGATTTTGTTCCATGTGTAAGCCCAGAAGAAATGCTTTCATAGGAAGAAATAAAAAAGCACTTAGAGTTCTTAACTTTCGGATAATACAAATAAGTCTTCCAAACACCGGAGCCAAGTTCAACTACTGGTGAATCTATATTGTTTGGTAAACAAAGAGTATCCCCTATGAGTGCATAAGAGTCTATTGTTATCTTATTGGCAAAGCTATGGAAGCGATTCTTTGGGATTGGATAGGACTTGTCTCTTACGCGATTGAATTCTTTTTGAAATTCGGAAACTAAATAGAAATTTTCTGTTTTAAAAAGAATCTCTCGATTGGAGTCTCTTGCATTGCTCGAATAATTGAATGAGCCGGATAATAATACTTTGCCGTCAACAATCATACTCTTATGATGAAGAAGCCCTCCTTCCGGAAAAGATTGGGTTTCTTCAATGTCTTCATTTCCATCTTTGTAAATTCCAGAACTGAGTCCGTAAAAATTATCTGCTAAATAAACTCCTTCGTCATCTACAGGAGAGTCGTATACGCCGGTCACTTGCACGCCGCGCTCGGTAGCTTTTTTAAGAGCATGACTTAAGACTGCATCATAGTGATCGAATATGAGATAGTTAATGGAGACTTTTGCGTTTTCTACTTTTTCGAGTAGTAAATCCTGACTTAGAAACCCATTATCGGGCGATCCTATAAAGGAAATTCCATTGGTATCAAGTATGGGTAGAGTCAAATTTTCATTTAAAAATTCCAGAGTGCGAGATCGATTTAGTGATTCTACGTCTAATTGTATGTAGCCGTTCCAGTCATTCGTCAAACCATAGCGCGAGAAATTTCCTGTTCCTGTGAATAATTTCTTATTATCCGCAAGTATTACTTTGATATGATGAAGACCGGATTGCTTCCAAACCTTAATGGGAAATCCGCTCGCCTTTACAAGATCATAATTTTGGTCTTTGTCTCCGACGATTTCTACTTTTACCCCTCGGCTTCTCGCTTCTTTTAATGCGGAAATGATTTCGGGGTGATTTAATGAATACGCATAGACTTTTAAAGAGAATTTTGCATTTTCAATCAGAGTCAATATAGCTTGTAATACGTTTCTCTTTTTTCTTCTTCTATGTATCGTCCCGGATAAGAGAAATAAGCCGTTACACTTCCTGTCGAATCTGAAAGTAAGCTGAGAAGTAAATTTTTATTCACAGGTTTATTCGTAGTGCAGGAGAGGAATAGTATTAGTAAGAATATATTTACTTTCAAAATATGACTCCCCCTTGCAAGAAAGCAGAAGTGCCGTCGATGAGTATATCTTTAGATGTATAGAGTTTGGACACATTGAACTGAATGAAAAATCCATCTGTATTTCGTCTATCGTATCGTATAGAGCCTGTGAGTTCAAATAGAAATGATTTTTCATAGTCCTCTTTCTTAAGCGAAATATTGCCATTAGACGCACCAGTTGCCTTTCTCGGAGTCAGATGGTCTCCTTCTAAAATAAAAAATATATCGTCGAGTCGGGCAGAAAGAAGTAGATGAGCCCAAAAAGAATTCCTTCGTCCATTGTAGGAAGCGTCTACTTTTTGTAAGCCACTAGGAGTAAGCCAGCCAGAAGGATAAAAGTTTAATTCCTGGTTTAATAAAAATGCATTGCCCGGATACGAGCCCGATCCCACAAACCCGGATTCTAAAATTTCTCCCTGCCAATTTCTTTTGTCCGAGTCGGGGATAAAAGCTTCTACTCTTGTATGAAAGAATTTCCAGTAAGACTCAAAGTAAAGACGAATCAATTCTCCTGAAATAGGAATCGACTTTTCTTTACGAACAGAATTTGACTGTGCTTTGTCGAGTCCACGCGCAAACTGAAATTCAAATCCAGAAGTAAAGTATTTGCCTCTCTTAGAGACTTGGAACATTCCATGATAAATAAAATCAGAGTCTCCTTTGGGTTGGGATTTTAAATCGTCTTTGGTTGCGTCCCCCCAATTGCCAAGATTTAGATAGGTGAATTGAAATTTAGAATAGAGATTGTCTTTGTGGTAAACAAGCGATAGCCCATGTCGAAACCGCTCTCCATTTTGAACGTTATCTGCAATATTCTTAGAAAGAAAGTATTTTTCAAAGAGGGGATATCCGCGATAAAAATCAACTAGGTATACATGGAATCGAAACTGATCGGATACCTGTGTTTCAATTCCAAATCCTTCCATTCCATCTTTCCAATTCTCTGTGAGATAGGGACTTGTCGAGAAAAGTTTTCTGCCTAGAACAAATTGAAGTTTCTTTACAGGAAGGAGCAAATAACAATTTTCCCCTAAATACAAGATGTCTTTATAGTCTTTGTCATTGAATCGTTTGTTTAAAATAAAATGCACCTTGTATCCAAAGCCTGCTTTTGCTCCCGAGAAATTTCCGTGGACTGCAACTAGGTTGTCAGAGGTTTTTGATTCCGTAGTTACAGTCTTGTTGTTTTCGAGTTTGTCCTGAGTTGTTTTTTTATAAGCAGAAATCATATCTACTCTGTATTCCGCATGTAAAGAAATGGCGGCTAATAGGAGTAATACGAATCTTACCATTTGAGAACCTCGTAGTCATACTTTCCTTCTCCTCTCTTTCCCGGCTGCAATAGAATAATTTCATCCGTCGAGACAGGAAGTGTGAATGGTGCGTGCGAGTAACGATTCCCAAACGAATGAACATGAATTCTTTCCGTGCCAATGTATTTGAAAAGATCTAACGCTTCTCCCGAAGACACTCCATTTCCGATAGTTGATGTAGTGCGAACGGTAAACACAAGAGTTGGCGCTATGCCCATTGGTTTCAAATTTAAAAGAGAAGATTCGGGATCAACTAGATACCCGCATTGTCCTGGCGATAGGTTTGTAGAGTTTCCCAGAAATGCAGGGGCGCTTACGCCAGATGGTAGATTCAATTTCTTCCTTTTAAAATAAGAGTCAATTCTATCGGGTGAGTCTTCGTCTTCGATTTCATAGTCCGCCATATCTCGATTTACCTTACTGCGGTTACAAAATAGTATCCACTCATTCTGTGGATTCATCGGGTTTGTCATTATCCCCTCGATAAAGATTCCATCTCGGTTGTATAATTTTAAGTCTGAATAGTTTTCTAATTTCTGATAGAATAAACCATTCGTAGAAAGGATACTTATGACTGGTTTTAGTAGACTTGCAATTCCAGTTTTTTCTAGAGATAGAAATGCTTCTTCTTGCGGTAAATGGGAATAAAACTTTACACTATAAGGTAAATTCAAATCAAATACAGATGCGGCTAAATAGAATCTGCCGTTACCTTGATGGTCAAATATTTCGTCGGCAAGGAAAGGCTCAAATTCATTCGAGGCTTCCGGCGTTGCAAATACCTGTCCCTGACAATCCGGTGCAATGGATATACGAAGAGGTTTAGTCGAACTTCTCCAAATAGAATTGATTCCTGAATTAGAAAAACTGGCTCTGACTTTTTGCGTAGTATTGTTATAGCCATTGTCGCGAAGGGGAAAGTATTTTACTTCCTGTAAATTCTTACCGTCTGCCTTCAAGCGAAGAGTTGTAATTTCATCGGATAAGGATAATTTGTCGCTTACAATGGAGCGTGCATTCGGAAAGCATTGAAAGTTAGATTTAGATAAAACTGTAAATACATCTAATCCCGAGACAGGAATATAAAAACGAGAAAGCTTAGTGCCAAATTGTATTTCCAATTCTAGTGTTCCATCTCCTTTGGTTCTTAATTCTACAAATTTTTCGTCTGTTAAGGAAACGGAATTTTTGTAACCACCTGCCCATAGAACTTCAGATAGTTCTCCGGATGCATCGGGCGCATTCGTATTATTAGCCTCTCCAGGACTCATGGTATGCGATACGCGATAGACTGCTTGTAAGAGATTAGGCTTTTGCTCTCTGTGATGGTAGAATTTTTCTCCACTCACATGCATCGAATAGACTTCTTTTGACATGGACTCCGAAAGAAAATTATCCTCAGCCTTTAAGCCTTTCCATAAAATCTTAGAGCTAGTCGAAGTCTGGAGGGTAATCGTGTCTTGCCACTGGAGGAAATCTAGATTCCTTCGAACTAGATTGGGAACTCCTGTCATATGCCTGCCATCTGTGATGAGCCAGTAGGAATTTGGCTTAACGATTTTACTTGCAATGGTAAATGGCACTTTTACAGATCCGATGAGTAATTCCATTATAGAAAGTTTACATTCATTAGCCCCTAGGAAGCTTAGTTCAATGAATTTACCTGTTCTATCGAGACGATTTTCCGGTCTTAAACCGAATGCATTTAACTCAGTGAGTGTAAAGTCTTCAGGCTTACAATAATTTATGTTGCTCGCCGAGCCCGCGGGAGAGCTTGGATTATTCGGATTGTCAGGATTACTCGAATTAGCCTGACTGCCCGGAACAAATGTTCCGTCTAGTTCAAGACCCGGATCGCCACATAGGTTGGCATTGCGGATAATAGAGGATGTCCACTCGCAGGAAGTGTTTACTTTTTTGAGAGAAAATTCTTCTTCTGCCCAATTGAAATTTACATTCTCCGGCAAATCCCAGGAATCCGTAAAATCGAATGCACTGAGTTCTAACTTAGAAGAGCTTTTAATATCTTTCCAGTTTGCATCTTTTAAAACAATTCCCTCTAGAGGAGAGCTTTCTTCGATGAAAAGTTTGACTGCACCCGGAAATAAAAAAGGCGAGTTTGTATCCAGGTTGATTTTTTTTCCGCCAATCGAAAGGCTAAGCATACTAATACAGCTTGGGTTGTCTTTGGAGCCCGCCCATTCGATGAACCGTTTTGTTGAGCCAGAGGCATATCCCATTGTCTCTGTGATTTGTAATTTTTCTCTGCTACAACTCGCTTCCCATGTATCGTTGATGCTTTGGATTTTAGAAAAATTAGATTGGTAAGCAGAAATGAATTCCGGGAATTTGGTAAATTCTAGAACTAAATAATGAAACTGGGAGCGTGGAATGGATGAATCGAGCGGAGGAAAAATGAGTTTATGCGCTCCGCCAATTGTGTAAATGGAGAAGTAAGGAAGAGAAAAGCTAGTTTCAATCCGATGGTCTTTGTCGCCTGCCACAGATTTGTAATTTTCAAAGCTCAAATCCATTCGCTTTTCGAGTGCGGTATGTAGGCGATTATCCCCCAAAAAGAACACCCGCGTGCCCGATGAGCTAATTTCATTTACAATCTCGGTGACACTTAAAAAGTAAAGATGAGCCTGAGTTCCTTCATCGCTTAAGAATCCATCTGGACGAACCTTTGTCTCATCGAGTTCGCTTAATGTCTCGAGAGCAGAACGAAGTAAACTTTCATTATCCGCAGTCTTCTCAATACAAAAGCCCATGCTAGGTCCAAATTCTTTAGACCGAAAGAAGTCATCCTGTGAGCGTAGACAAATGGAATTATCCGTTACCTTAAGAGAAGGTCCCCACGCCGGCGGCTGATTTGGATTTACCTCTGCATCGCTGCCAGCTCTTGCACCATAGCTAAAAAAGAAAGCCTCTGTATTTGGGCGGGTCGGAAATTCCCAAATCCTGGCTACCTTTTTGTGACGACAAGAGAAAATGAGTAAGAGTAGAAATAGAATTGTATATTTTTGCATAAGTTTCTCCTTACCTGAACTAGGTCAAGTAAGTGAAACTATGTGCAAAAAAAGTTTATAGAGTTACGCAGTTCGGCGGAAAAATAAAATCCCCTGATGTTTTAGATGTTGTTTAATTCTTTCTATGTATTCCCCTTTGCGAAAGGGGATGTTTTACTTCTTCACTTCCTTCTTCAACTCTTCTTTAATTTGGTCGCGGTTGGATTTGTTAATGAGAACAACGTTGTATGTAATGAGATACTTTGTAACTGTAGGCTCTTCTGTGCTTTTGTGTTCGAGAGTCCAGCGGGTGGCGTCGTTGGAGATAATCTTGAGTAGCTGCTGGATGCGAGTAGAGCGATCTGTGTTAATGGTTTCCATTTTGCCGGTCTTGGCGTTGAGTTTAACGGAGATTATCCCGTCATCGACGAAATCTTTTTTATTGTATTTGAGTAATTCTTCCATGATGATGGAATCTCCACCCGGGTCTGGTTTGCGCTTAATGAATTCAGATTTGCGAATTTGGCGAACCTGGTAGGATTCACTTGAGAGCACTACACGAAATACTTCGTCCGAGTTTTTGGAATCCTTTTGGAATAGTTCCGGGTCGCGAGATGTAATCTGAACCTCTTTGCCATTCTCATCGAGGATAATCTCTTTTTGCCCCGCCGGATAAAAAGTCTTTTGGTCTTTAGTGTCTTTTACTTCTTCCTTCGCTGAGCTACAAGAAATAAAACTAAAGAGTAGAATTAAGAATGAAATGTTTGTAAATGTCTTTGTCTTTTGATTTGAAATAAAACTTTGCATCTGAGATTCCTTTTTTAAAGAAATCTTTTCGAAAAAGCGATTTCACGTCAAGTCAAAAGCGGGGAAATATTTGCCACATTAGGAAATGCTTATGCTCATTAGAGATAAATCATCAATGAGAGTTCCTTTTTCTTCTAGAAGCATTTCTATTTTTTTAAGGTTTCCTTCACTTTTTTCAATAAGTTCTAAAATTGCTGTTTCATCTTCATTGATAGATCGACCTTCGCTATTAGAGCTTAGTTCGATATCATCTTTTCCGTCACTTCCAATAATCAGGATATCATTTGACTGTAGAAATTTTCGTTCAATCGGAATTGAATTAACCGAAATAAGTCCCAGTTTAGGATTTTGATTGTTCAGTTCTAAAAAACTTGCTTTGTTATCTCTAAAAAGAACTACCTGTGGATGCTCAAAATTACTGAAAAGCAAATCACGATTAGTCTCACCTATCAAACCAAAAAAAGCTGATACAATCATAGAACCATCAAATGTTAGAAATATATTATTTAATTCTAAAACTGTAAATTGAAGCCATTCTTCTGCGGATAAGTTGGATATGCCTTTGTTCTTAGCTTGCCAGAGAATATTTAAAATGGCTGTTCCAATGACTATCGCTCCACTTGCCCCTTGCATAGATTTTCCCATTGCGTCTGCATTTAGGAAAAATACATAGCGATTTTCGGCATTCTGAAAACTAAGAGTTTCTGTTATGCAAAAATCTCCACCAATCTGTCCGGACGATTTTCTAAAATGAAATTGTTTTTTTGTTTCACAATAAAATCTGTTTGAATAAGACTAGAAGAATTATTATTTCCAATGAGTGGATTTAAAACTAGAGATGTTAAAAAATAATCTCCATCTTGAAATTCTTTTAACTTAGTAATTTGATTTAGCGATTCCCTTATTTCTTTTGTTTGTTCTTCTACTTTTAATTCGAGGTTTTCATTGATTTGTTTAATTTCATCTTCTGCTTTTTTACGAATCTGTGCTTCAATAGCTCTCGAAATTAAATCTGCAAGAGAAGCCGAGAAATTTAATTCCTCTTGTGTCCAGTTTCTAAAATCACCAACGGTTTCATTGCAAATGACTCCGACCATTTTCCGTGAAGACGAATCGGAGCGTCTAACATCGATTTGATGTTCAGTGGCGTTAAATATACTTTACTAAATTCATGCGTGCTCGGGTCAGTATGCGCGTTATCCGCACCGAGAACTCTTTCTTCGGAAAGATATTTAAAATAAGCAGGAAAAACATTCGCAAAAAGTTCAGCTCCACTGGAATGAAGAGTTTGCGTTTTCTGAAATAAATCCATTGAGAGTATCGATTGATTATCCTCGGTATAAAACCATACACTTGATCTTTCGCATCCTAGAGCTTCTGTTGCTGCTTCTGTTATTTCTTTTACGGAAGCTTCTAAATCTCCACTGTCAATGGTTTCACTTTTGGTTAATTTGAGTAAGACTTCATTTTGCTTTTTTAAAGTTTCTGTTTTTGAAATGCTCGTGATTGGTTTATGCTTTCTTATTTGCGAGTAATAGTAAGTTTCCCCTTCGTAAGACACCTGGCTTGTCATTACATCAAGCTTAATAGTCTCTTTGTTTTCAGAGAAAAATTCTTTTGTGTAAGTTCTAAATTTTTTATTAGAGTTTTGCAGGGACTTAAGTATATTTAATTCATTCTGGTTTGATTCTTCACTTGCGCAATCGTTTAAACTGGACGGAAATGTTTTATAATTTAACAAACCAAGCAGGGATTGATTTGTATACTTTATTAATCCAGCCTGTGACCAGACTAAAATTCCAATTGGATTTTGAGAAATTAACTCTTTAAAAATTTCCATAACGTTATCCGCCCTGGCTATGCAAAATGTTAGAATAGATTTTACATAATTAAATTTTGGAAATCTAGTCAATAAGAATTAACTTGAAATAAAACTTTGAATGTCGATATACTCAAGACAGAGTGGTTTTCGGATAAATAGTTTTGCTAATTCTGTCACCTCGAACATACGAAGGTGAAGGGCGCAACTAAGCGCAGGGAGGAAAAATTGTGAGAGGTCTATTTAGCTTAATACTATCGTTCTATTGCTAGATAGATTTCTCCATCCACCCACTTGCTTAGTCGCAAATCCAACCGCCAAGCGATGTTCGAAATGACAGAAGACCGAAAACCATTCTGACTTTAGTATGTTTAGCTTTGTATATTCTTCCCTTTCTATTTTATAAATAAATTTAAAATCTTATCGGTGATTATCCACTTCTCTATACGGCTCATTCGGATACTTATAATTAACCGATGATTTGAAATATTCAATCGGGGTTTCACCTATTTTGCCGTAGACACCTTCTGTTTTAAAATATCTAGAGTGGAGGATTAATTCGTATTGATAGTTGTGAACGGATACTAGCAAGGCAGAAAGAAATAAGCCAACGCCTGCTAGAGTGCGAATCGGGGCTAATACAAAGTAGTCTTTTGCTTTCTCGGCAAGGAAATTCCAGAAGAGAGCAAAGAAGACTGTAAAGAGTAAGGCAGGTATAATCCAGAATTCAAAATAATGGGGCTCGATGTCTACTCCGATGAATAGAAAAAATAAAAAGTGAAGGCTAAGAATAAAAAAATTTCTTCCGTAAAAACGGGTAAGCTTAAAGAAAAAAAAGATTAGAATCAACAGAAAAACTAAGATGAAAATGGGAAGCAAAGTATGAGTAACCTCGACGGGATTCGTGAAGGAAGTCAATTGGAATTGAAAATCCGTAAAAGCATTATACTGAATCCCGTCCGTTCTCGCAAAGAATGCATCCGTGAAACCGCGCATAGAGTATTCCGGTATATACTTAGTAATCGCTCGACCATAAGGCGATCCAACCAAATAACCAAAGATCCAATTTTGAAAACTATAAAGAGCTTCGTTGTATTCTAATTGCCAGACAACACGACCACCCCAGAGATAACACCAAGCGGTCGGAATAAAACAAAATAAAAATAGAAATAAAAGGGAGACATATCTTTTTACGAGGCTAACTTCTATTTGACTGTTATCCTGTTTGACTCTTTCAAACGCAGTCGGAATTTTCAATTGAAAAATAGAATCGGGTAAGAGTAACCCTATAAACAACGCGATGCAAGAGCCAACCATGTATTCATGAAACATTACACCGGCAAATAGCACTAAGCCGGCAAGGCAGGATACATAGATAGAATACCGTGAGTGATAAACGGCAAGTCCAGCAAGAAGCATTACAAAAAGCCAACTAGCAGGATAAATTCCTGTGTCGTTCTTTGCGGCATACGATAAGTAGCCGTGCTGAAAACCAATTGCAATGGAAGCAATCAAAGCAACTAAATACTTTCGTGTGAGTAAATACAGATATAGAAAGCAAGCTGAAATCCCAATCGAAGCAAAGAGTAGGGATCGTATTCGCAAATGAAACATTAGATTTGTGCCGAGGTAATCGGGGAAGTGCTGTGTAAGAAATCTATGAAAGTAAAATCCAGTTGGCTCAAAATGAAGATGGTGAGGGTTTACGAACTGTTTGCCTACAAAGAAAGACCGGATATTATTTGTGTAAACAATCTGATCGTGGTCTAGTTGTCTTTGGAGATTTGAGAATAGAAGTAGGAAATAGACTATTCCTAAAGTAATTGCAAATACGATTGCGTAGAAAGTTTTAGTTTTCATTGATAACTATCATACTGTTGTCATTTAATGACGATAACTTAAAAATTACGACTGTCATTTCGAACATCCCTTGGTGGTTTGATTTGTGGAAAAGAAAATGGGTGATGTGAGAAATCTATTTAGCAATAAAACGATCGTATTAAGCAAGATAGACCTCTCACGATGAAGCAGTTCGAGGTGACTGTAATTCCATGTCAAAGTCCTCATTTCTTATCAAAACTAATTATCTCATTTAAAGCAAGTCTTGCCTTGCTAATAGAACGAATCTTCCAGCTTTCGCCATTTCCAAGATGCAAAGTCAAAGTGCCAATTCCGAAGATGCGGGTAATCAGAGTATCCTCAAGCTCGTGCTGGACTTTTTTCTCTTTTAGAATATGAATCTTTCTTTTGAAAAGATTACTCTCTATAAAGATAATCGTTCGCTGACTTTTGGAAAGATACATACAAGAAAAAAAATATTCCAGTAAGATTATTTCAAGGCTAATCCAGTGAAACCCAATGAGGGCTATTAAAAAATACTGAGCAATTTGCGTAAAGAAATTAGGCTCTGGAACTTTTAAATTAAATATCTTAGGAAAATGAAAAAATAAAAATCCGTCACTGAGTAGACTTGCTAACTTAGGATAAAAGCTATACCCATAAACGGCTAATCCTGTTAAGCCGACCATTAGTAAAAATACAAAGAATCTATTCGAGCGGTAAACAGTTATTTCCCCTGATGCTAAGCCTGTCCACGATTGGAATCTCGCTTCTGTGTAGGCTTTGTATTTGGATTTTATTTTTTTAAACATGTAAGTCCCATGTTTTCATTCTTGACTGCTTATAAAAAATGTAAATCAAAATATGTGTGTAGGATTGGTTAAATGCATTGTAATAGATACATCTAGTAGCAGTCCATGTTGCAGTTCATATAGCAGTTTAACTTTCGGTATAAAAATTTCTGGGTATAGGGAAACTGCAAGATGAACTGCAACTTGAACTGCAACATCGTGCAAGGTTAGGGTAATTTTATATCATGGATATTTAATTTAAGCCTTGACTTGGAATATCGCATATTTACGATATACACTATGGCTCTTAACAAGAAGAATGAATTCGATAAAGATATGATAAAATTGTCGGAGTTTGCGAAAGCGCTTTCGCATCCTGCAAGAATCGCAATTTTACAAACGATAGCAGAAAAAAAAGAATGTATCTGCGGGGAAATTGTAGAAGTAATTCCACTCGCTCAATCAACGGTGTCTCAACATTTAAAAGACCTAAAGGACGTAGGATTTATTCAAGGTGATATAGATGGTGCAAAGTCTTGCTACTGTATTAATTGGAAAAAGCTAGATGAGTTTTACAATTCTATCAATCAAGTTTATAAAAGTTTAAATAAGTATAAGAAGAATTCAAAGTTAGATTGCAAGAATTAAGGAGTTTAACATGAAAAAAATTTTAGTTTTATGCACAGGAAATAGTTGCAGAAGTCAAATGGCAGAAGGCTTTCTACGATACTTCGCAAATGGAAAAGCAGAAATTTATAGTGCTGGAATTGAAACTCACGGAGTAAATCCCAATGCAATATTGTATATGAAAGAAGCCGGAATTGATATTTCCAAACATACTTCCAATCATGTGAACGAATATGAGAAAGTTCAATTTGATTTTATCATTACTGTTTGCGATCATGCAAAAGAAAACTGTCCCTACATTCCTTCGAACGCAAAAAGATTTCATCACAATTTTTCAGATCCATCTAAGGTAAAGGGAAGTGAAGAAGAAATTGCAAATGCTTTTCGAAAAACGCGGGATGAAGTAAAAGAATACAGTAAAAAATTTATAGAGGAAAATTTATAAAATGAAATCCGATAAACAACTTTCCTTTTTAGATCGTTACTTAACTCTATGGATTTTTTTGGCAATGTTTTTAGGCGTAGGCATTGGACATTTTTTTCCTGAAACTCCGACTCTATTAAATCAATTTCAAAGTGGCTCTACAAATTTACTCATTGCATTTGGTTTAATACTCATGATGTATCCTCCTCTTGCAAAAGTAAAGTATGAAGAAATGGGAAATGTATTCAAGAACACTAAAATACTTGCCTTGTCTCTGCTACAAAACTGGATTATTGGTCCTGTATTAATGTTTGCTCTTGCTGTAATTTTTTTACCCGATAAACCAGAATACATGATTGGACTCATTATGATTGGAATCGCAAGATGTATTGCAATGGTAATCGTTTGGAACGATCTGGCTAAAGGGGATAACGAGTATGTTGCGGGGCTTGTTGCCTTCAATAGTATTTTTCAAGTTCTATTCTATAGTGTTTATGCTTATATTTTTGTTACCTATTTACCTACCCTATTTGGTATTAAAGGAGTAGAGGTTAATATCAGTATTGCGCAAATTGCAGAAAGTGTATTTATCTATTTAGGAATTCCATTTATCGCAGGAATGATTACAAGGTTTGTTCTTGTTAAACTAAAAGGAAAAGAATGGTATCAATCCAAATTCATTCCTAAAATCAGTCCAATTACGCTCGTCGCTCTTCTCTTCACAATCGTAATTATGTTTAGCTACAAAGGAAATTTGATTGTTGCAAATTCCATTTGATGTAATTAGAATTGCGATTCCGCTTCTCTTTTATTTTAGTATCATGTTTTTTAGCGCTTTTTATTTAGCGAAAAAAGCAGGCACAGATTATCCCAAATGTGTATCTCTTGCCTTCACTGCTGCCGGAAACAATTTCGAATTAGGAATTGCAGTCGCTATTGGAGTATTTGGGATTAACTCAGGAGTAGCCTTTGCTGCGGTTATTGGACCTCTCATTGAAGTTCCAGCCCTGATTCTATTAGTCAATTTTGCATTGAGTCAAAAGAGTAAGTTTAAGGAGAATTAAAATGGTAATTAAAATATTGGGCACAGGTTGCGCCAAATGTAAATTAACCCAAGAAGTGATAGAGAAGGTTTCTAAAGAATTGAATCTAACACCTACAATTGAAAAGGTAGAAGACATTCAAGAAATCATGAAATACAACGTATTAGCCACACCGGTTGTCGTTATTGACGAAGTGGTGAAAGTAAAGGGAAGAGTTCCAACGGTTAATGAAGTAAGAGAATTATTAAAAAATTAGGAGAATAAATTTATGGAAGCAACAAAAGCAAAAGAAGTTTGCCCTACAACAACGCAAGGGCTTATTAAACAAGGTGCTCTTTTAGTCGATGTGAGAGAGTTAAATGAAATCAACGAAGTTTCATTTGATGTGCCTCGCATTCTGTTAATACCATTGAGTGAACTAGAAGACAGATGGCAAGAAATTCCAAAAGAGGGAGACGTAATTTTCGTTTGCGCTGCGGGCGTGAAAAGTTTAAAAGCAACTTACTATCTTATGAATCGCGGCTATACAAATGTCATGAATATGGAGCATGGAATGGACAGATGGATAAAAAAAGGTTTTCCTACTAAAGGAAATGTCTCTGCTGTTTCAAGTCAAAACGCAGATAGTTGCTGTAGCACCTCTTCAACAGAGAAAGTAGAGAGTTCTTGTTGTGGAACATCATCTAAGGAGAAATCAAGTTCAGAATCATCTTGCTGTAGCACACCAAGTAAAGATGGGACTTCTTGTTGTTAAGGAAAATGCAACTGGAGGATATTGTTAATGTTTGACTGGATTCAGATTTTTTCTGATTGGTTAATATACAGTATCCTCGGAATGGCTCAAAATTCCAATTTAGGCAATGCTTTAAATTTCTTCGTATATGATACGATTAAGATTTTAATTTTACTATTTCTCATAACGTTCTTAATGGGTATTGTAAACGCTTACTTTCCAATAGACCGCATTCAAAATTTTCTTTCCAGACATAAAATGTATGGCTTGGAATATATTATTGCCTCTACGTTTGGAGCGGTTACTCCATTTTGCTCCTGCTCGTCTGTTCCCCTTTTCATTGGATTTATAAAAGGAGGAATTCCTTTAGGTGTCACATTCGCTTTTTTGGTCACATCCCCTCTCGTGAATGAAGTAGCAGTTGCTATTTTTTTGGGAATGTTCGGTCTTAAGACAACTGCAATCTATGTAATAAGTGGAATTTTATTGGGTGTTGTGAGTGGACTTATTTTGGGCAAGTTAAACTTAGAACCTCTCTTAACAGACTGGGTCAGACAAATCTGGGAAAAAGCAGAATCGGAAAGAGAAATCTTTGAATTAGAAAAGAAAACGTTTTTACAACGAGTGCCCGAAATTACAAGAGAGGCATTTGGAATTGTAAAGAGTGTTGTCCTTTATGTAATTCTGGGAATTGCTATTGGTGCGGCAATGCACGGTTATGTGCCAGAAGCTTTTTTTGAACAATACATTGGTAAAGATACTTGGTATGCTGTGCCATTAGCTGTTATCCTAGGAGTTCCCATGTATGCGAATGCAACAGGCATTATCCCCATCATCCAGGTTTTTGTAGCAAAAGGAATTCCTATTGGAACATCCCTTGCTTTTATGATGGCAGTCATTGGACTTTCTATTCCAGAAGCTACACTTCTGAAAAAAGTTATGAGCATTAAATTAATTTCCATCTTCTTTGGAGTTGTTACAATTTGCATTATAATTTCAGGATATATGTTTAATTGGATTTTGTAAAGAGATCGTTAGTAAAATAGCTAATCTGAAAAGAAAAAATATTTAGATTGTAAAAAAATTACGCTTTCTTTTATTTAGTTGTAATACCATATGGGGTATAGTATGTCTAATAAAGGAAAGGGGATCGAAATGACTGGTAATATAATCGAAATAAATATGAATGAATACGAGCAAAAAATCTTAAATTCTAAAGAACCGGTAATTTTAGATTTCTATTCGGATGAATGCGCTCCCTGTGATGCACTGGCTCCAAAGTATGAGGATATGGCAAATAAATTTGGTCGGGATATTAAATTTTATAAAATCTTCAGACAACAAAATAGAGAACTTGCTACCAAACTCGGTGTAACATCTAGTCCAACAGTTATTTTCTATAAAGATGGAAAAGAAATTTCTGGAAGACTTATGGGTGGAATAAAAAAAACGGAGTTAAAAGAAAAGATACATGAGTTAATTCCAAATGATACATTTAATACTATCATTTCTAAAAAAGAAACCAAAACTAAAAATGCGGATGTCATAATTCTTGGCGGAGGACCTGCGGGTGCAAGTGCCGCAATTTATGCAGCGCAAGCAAAACTAAAAACAATTATTATTGATACAGCTCTTCCGGGTGGTCAGGTCAAATCGACTCATATGATTTCTAATTATCCAGGAACAGGAAAGGCTATTGAAGGTTATATGCTTGCTCATTACATGGAAACGCAGGCAAAAAATGCAGGCTCAGAAGTGATTGGAGCTGTCGATATTACTTCTATTCAATTTTCAAAAAACGGAGGCTTACATAGAGTAGTCGTTGATGAAGAATTGGAAGTAGTCTCAAAAACTATAATACTGGCAATGGGAGCAAAGCCTCGTTTGGTAAATGCAATTGGTGAAAAGGAACTTTCTGGAAGAGGAATTTCCTATTGCTCTACTTGCGATGGAAAATATTATGATGGTAAAGAGTTGTTTGTGATTGGTGGAGGAAATTCTGCTGTGGAAGAGTCTCTTTTTTTAACCAGGTTTGCATCAAAGATTACAATTATTCAACAACTAGATAAATTGACCGCAAACCAAACTGCAATAGATAAAGTATTAGCTCATCCTAATATACAACTTCTCTATCGACAAGAACCCCGCAAATTTGAACTTCTGGATAATAACAAAATGTCGATTGAATTAGAAGATTTGAATACAGGAAAAATTAATAAACATGTTACAGATGGTATTTTTATTTTTGTCGGAATGGTTCCTAACGTTTCATCATTAGATGAGTCAATCCACAAAGATAAAGGGGGATATGTGATTGCAAACGAAGACATGGAAACAAATATTCCAGGAGTATATGCAGCCGGTGATATTAGAGTAAAAAAAATTAGGCAAGCTGTTACAGCTGTAAGTGATGGTTGCATAGCTGCTATCAATGCTGAAAAATATATTCAGAAATTTCAAGAAGAGAAAGTGGGAGCACAAAAATGAACCAATCAACAATACCTACAGAAGAATTAAAAAAGACGATTAATGTAAGATATGCAGAAGAAGCAAATAAATCCTGTTGTCTTTCTTGTGGTGGAGCATTAGATAAAGCTAATATTCAGGTTGGTGAATGCTTTGTTGATTTAGGAAGCGGAAAGGGAATGGATGTTTTAAAAGCATCTCGCGTAGTTGGCTCTTCCGGGAAAGTCTATGGAATTGATTTTACGAATGAGATGATTCAAGTAGCAGAGTCCAATAGAAAAAAATTAAAATTAGAAAACGCTAAATTTATTGAGTCCTCAATTGATTCAATTCCTTTAGAATCAGCAACTGCGGATGTTGTAATTTCCAACTGCACAATTAATCATGCAAAAGATAAAACCGCAGTGTATAAAGAAATTTATAGAATATTAAAATCAGGTGGGAGGTTTATTGTTTCAGATGTATTAGCTGACACAAAACTTCCCGATGAAGTAACCGGTAATCCAGAAGCCTGGGCTGGTTGCTATGGCGGCGCAATTCCAAAAGAAGAATATTTCAATTCAATTAGGGATGCAGGATTTACAGAAATTGAAATTCTGGAAGAATCAAAGCCGTATGAAAAAGGTGGAGTGATAGTAATTAGCTTAACAATACGATCATTTAAGTAAGGAGTAAAGTATGAAACCAATTAACAAAAAAAACGAAAAGAAAAGTTCACAAACTGTAGCACAATGTTGCGCCAAAGAATCTAAAATCATCTCTGGTTGCCACGATTAAATTTTTACGAACCATGAAGGTGAGGTGTAATAACCTTTCCTTCATGGAAGAGGTTATATGATATTATCCAAACATACATTTTTAGCAGATAGAATTAATTCAGATGATGCATTGATTCTAAATTATCTTTCTGGTTCTATTGATAAGATTGAGAAAAAGGAATTGGAAGAATTAAAAAATAGAATTTCTTTAAACAATTGGGATAATTATCATCTTTCTGATTATATGTTAGAAAGAGGTTATCTTTATTCTGATAAAGACGTAGAAGAAGATAAGATCAATGAAAAATACTTAGAGTTCATGGATGAATATGAAAAGACTGCCACTCAATTAATTTTTTCTACTTCCTATGTTTGCAATTTTAGTTGTGTGTATTGTTTTCAAGAAGAATATAATCAAAATTCTAAAACTTTGAACAATGAAATTACAGATAAATTTTTTAATTATATTGATAAGAAATTTTCGAATGAACCAGGTGGAGTATATATCACTTTGTTTGGAGGTGAGCCTCTACTGGGAGGAGAAAAGCATAAGAATCATATAATGTATTTTTTATCAAAAGCGGTAAAGTCGAATATACCTGTGGCTATTGTTACGAATGGTTATGAATTAAAAAATTATATTCATGATTTTAAATCGCTCGGAGTAAATATAAAAGAAATTCAAGTGACAGTTGATGGAGACAGAGAAAATCACAATAGCAGACGATTTACTCGCTCAAAAGAAACAACTTTTGATACAATCATGGAAGGTGTTGAATTAGCTTTAAAAAATGGATATAGAATTAATCTGAGAAGTATATTAGATAAACGAAATATAGCATCCCTTGTAAAATTAGCGGAGTATTGTGATGAAAAAGGATTTTTAGATTATCCTGCAAGTCATTTTGAAACTTCTATCGGTAGAAACTATGAATTGCATTCCTGTCAGGATACAAAACAATTATTTAGTCGATATGATATGTGGTTGGAATATTTTAAACTATCCGAAGAATTTCCTATTTTAAAAAAGTATCATAAGCCTGGATTTCATGGTATGAGAATGCTCGCAGAATCAGGAGAACTTCCCGTTCCCATTTTTGATTCCTGTCCTGCCTGTAAAAAGGAATGGGCTTTTGATGCAAATGGAGGAATCTATAGTTGCACTGCAACGGTAGGAGTTTCCAAATACCAACTCGGAAATTATTTTGAGAAAGACACTCCTTTGAATCAAGAAAAAGTTTTAGAATGGCAAACAAGAGATGTTTTAACAATGGAAGAATGCAAAGATTGTTCTGTTAGCCTTTCTTGCGGTGGCGGGTGTGCAACGATTGCAGCTAATGAGAATAACGGAAAAATTCATTCAACAAATTGCAGACCTGTTAAAGAACTTGTTGGAATCGGTTTAGAATATTATAAGATTGGAGACTAATGGCATACATAAAAGAACCTGATCGAATGAATCTATTTTCAAAAATACTCATTCGTTCCATTGAAAAATATATGGGCGCAAAATTGGAAATTGCCAGAGTATTGCTTTGGTATCCGAAAGCTGCCTTGAGTTCTATCTTACTAGAAAGCCTTATTACATTCAATGATAGGGAAGTCAACAAAAGACTATTGAAACTAATCCGAATGCAAGTTTCGATAAGTTCCTCTTGCGCATTTTGTATTGATATGAATTTTTCTGACTACCAGTTGCACAATATTTCCATTCAAGAAATTGAAACTCTCCAGGGAAAAATTGAAATAGAAAAAGTTTCTACATTTTCCGAAAAAGAAAAAGCAGCCTTAAATTACGCAAAAGAATTAACATTAACTAAAGGCAATATTCAATCGGAAACAATTCAAAAATTAAAACAAGAATTTTCGGAGAGAGCCATTCTAATCATCGCTTCCACTATTGCACAGGTCAGTTATTGGACAGTGTTGATGCAAGGTCTTGGTATTCAACCCTTAGGTTTTTTAAAAGATTGTCCTGTGATTGATTTTAAAAAATAACTATGAACTAAAAACAGTTTTTATTCTTGTCAAAAAATATATAGTTACTTAAGTAAAGCTATGGACAATAAAAACTTTTTTATATCGCATGATATCAATTATCCATTTCTCTGGGGAATGGATTTATCCCTACCAGTCATATTAAAATCAGCGCTAAATATAGATGGTGTTGATATTTCAGATGAAGACAAAGTCACTCTTCGCAGCCTCAACAAAGAAAGGCTTCTTTATTTTAGTAACCATCCATCTACAATTGAACCTCCAGTTGCATACTATGTGGCTAATGTAATAGGGTCACGCTTTTATTATATGGCTTCCCGTAACGTATTCAATTGGGGTTTCGGGATTGTTGGCGAATTGATTAAGAAAGTTGGCGCATTCTCCGTATTATCCGGTGGAGCTGATAGAGAGTCAGTCAAGATGGCAAAGTCAATTTTGGCAGGGGATAAAGGCAAATTAGTTATTTATCCCGAAGGAATGTGCTCTGGAGAAAATGACAACCTGATTCCATTTATGCCTGGTATTGCTCAGATTGGTTTTTGGGGTTTGGAAGACGCAAGAAAGAAAGAACCAAACGCAGATGTAAAAGTATTGCCAGCGTTCGTCAAATACATACTATCCGGGACAGAACAGTCTCTTTTTCATGAGATTGAAACTTCTCTCGAAGCAATCGAGCGCAAACTCAAGATTAATCCCGACAATAAAAACCTACTTCGTCGCTTTCTAACTGTTGGTCGTATTCTTTTAGAAGATGGAGAGAGAGAGTATGGAATTTCTCCAATTACAGATAAGGACTATGATTATAGAGTAGGGGCTATTCGCCATGCGGCTCTTAATCGTGCTGCTGAAAAACTAGGAATTAAGTTTGAAGCAAACGAAGATGCAATTCATAAAATCAGAGAAGTGTTTACTGTGCTCGATGGAATTTATTCTGGTCTTGGTAAGCAAACTGTAAAAATCTCTAAGCGTGATTTGGATTTTGTCCAAAAGGATGTAGATAGAGCTTATCTGTTCTTAGTGATTAAGCCTGAATACTTGCTAGCTTATCCAAGTGCAGAGCGTTTTATGGAATGGCTTTATCGTTTTGAAAATCTTCTCTTTGGTGCAACGAAACCACGCGCAAGAAGAGCAAAAGTTGTAATCGCAAAACCATTTGGTCTTGCTGAATACTATGATAGTTACAAAGAAAATAAAAAGAAGACTGTCGAGGATGTAACAGTCCGTTTGCGCAAGGAATTGGAAGGACTTCTCAAGGATTGTATTTCGCTTACGAAACCGATTGTTACACCATTTGATGTCGGCGATGAAGTAAATAAATAAGACTTCTTATTTTTGAATAAAAGGTTCTTTTTTAGAAGTTGTTTTCTTTGCGAGAGAACATTGCTTCAATTTCTTTCCAGCCTTTTTCTTTGGCTAGTTGGCGGTAATCGTTGACTAGCCGATGGCATTGCATTGCAACTTCAAACATATTAAAATTGTCTTTGCTGATTGCTTTGATTTTAGTGAATCGATTTTTAATCTGGTTGGCTAAATAATCAACCTCCTCTCTTCGCACGATTTCGTTGGATGTGCTATCTAGTAGCTTGGAGATTTCATTTTCTGAAAATCCTTCCTTTACTTTTTTTGCTTCTGCCTTGGAAGCTTGACTCGCTTCCAAGGAGGCATTGGCTGCACTATTGATAATTTCTATAATCTTTTCAGGGGTATATTCTTCTTGCATCGAAAATTCCTTCACTATTTCGTTTTATCTTGCTATAAAAAATCGTAAACGAAAAAAAATCATTTCTGGATTTCCTTGAATACATTTTCTACCTCTGTCGGAACAGAAGTAAAGTTCACTCGGAAAATGACTTGCGGACCTTCAGAGATATTTTTAGTTACCTTTGCATATAAGTCGTTTGCAATTTCTTTTCCGTTTTCATCCGCGAGTGCTACTTTTACGTTGTTGAGTTTTTCTACGGAAATAGGCGCTTCGATTTCTGCTTCTTTTCCATTCATCTTGGTAATGTATCCCAAATGAACATCCGTGCTTGCATGTTTACCGGCGAGGATGGTAAACAGAAATTGAATTTTCTTTTTGATTGGATGTAGGACTACTTCTTTTTTCTCCGGCAAATAGATATTATACTCTCCACCAATTCCACCGACTTCACTGATGATGATAGGATTCTTAACTCCCTTAGGCATTACCTCTAATTGATCGTCAACTCGAACGATAGGTCCACAGGCATCGAGTGTTCTCTGGGATACGAATGTTTGTCCGCCGACTGTATAAGATTCAATGCGAGAAGTCAAGTTTACATTACTTCCGACAACTCCATACTTAGTCCTCTTATGAGAGCCAATATTTCCTACTACGATTTCTCCTGTATTAATACCAATTCCCATTACTACTTCTGGAAGTCCGTCTTGTCGATTTTTCTCATTGACCTGTTTCATTGCTAGCTGCATTTCAATTGCACAGGCAACTGCACGCTGTGCATCATCTTCTCGAAGAATTGGGGCGCCGAAGATAACAAGGATTGCATCCCCGATGAATTCGTCAATTGTGCCCTGGTGTTTTAAAATTACGTCCGTCATTACATCCAAGTAATTGTTTATCATATTGACGCATTTCTCAGCAGGCAATCTTTCACTGATAGAGGTAAATCCTCGTAAGTCGGTCATCATGATTGTAACTTCGCGCTTTTCACCGCCGAGGGAAGTTCCTTTAGGAGATTCTAATATACTTGTAACAACGTCATCCGATAGGTAACGACCAAATGTATTTTTAATAAATTCGTTTCTTGCGTTTAAAGCTTTTTTAATTTTGTTGAGAATTAAAGCAAGACCCATTGCGATACACAAAATCACAATGGATATGGTAAGCATTAAATCATTTGTTTCTTTGATAGCTCCGATGTAATCGTCTTCTGGAACCACAAGACCAATTGTCCAATCTTTCTCAAACGTATCTGGAAATTTTTTATAAGAAGCTATGTATCGTTTGCCTTCTGTCTCAAATGTAAATTTTGTTTCTTTGGTTTCAGAAAAATGCTTATAGGAATTTTGAACGATAGGTGGATTGACTTCTAACTCAATGACTTTTCTGGAACGAAAATCTCCGTTGGGTTCTTTGATCATTGGCTGAGTTATATCGGGATAAGCCACAAGATCACCTTTTGTGTTGACGATAAATGCAATGGCTGTCTTGCCAAATTTCTTGTCTTGAATTTCTTTTCTTAAGTCTTCTAGGAAATTAGAAATTTCAATGAGGGGAATATCGAGTCCAAATATTCCCATGAGGTTTCCATCTGCACCATGAACAGGAGCTGATGCTGTAATGCCTGGAATTTTTCCTGTGCTAAAAATATAAACATCACTCCAAAATAATCCCTGTTTATCTTTTGCGCCAATATACCAGGGACGCTTTCTCGGATCGTAGTCTTCTTTTACAGTTTCTTCTTTGATAATCTTACCGCTTTGGTCTCTGTATTTCCAGGTTACCTTTGGTTCTTTTTTTTCTCGGTCTATTGTCTTAGTCGCAATGGTTCCGTCAGTTCCTCTTTTTTGCATCAAAAAGTCGCCGCGCTCATTTCCAATATTAAACATAGTGAGTTGGGGGTGGAGGATTAGAATGTTAATCATCAAGGAATTGAGACCTTGGTTGTCTAATATGGAATTGGCACCTTCTCCGGCGACTTTAGAAGATAGCTCTGTCATATCAACTGCAGTGAATAGGTAACTAGTTGTTTTTTGGATAACGCGGTTGTTAATTTGGTCAATCAAGTCTTCCGTTAAAGAAAGGATTGCTCTAGAGTTTTTGTAATAGGTAAATGCTGTAACTCCCATGACCGAAAGCACTAAAAAAGTAAGACTGAAGAAAATGATCTCAAAGCTAGACTGGTTAAACTTTTTAATAATCTTAGAGATAAGACCGGGCTTTGATTTTTTAACTGCTGGGCTATTTGTCATGAAATGAATAACTCCTTCCTGAATCAGGAAACTATATAATATATCGTAAAAAAGACCTTTCTTGGATAGAAATTAACTACTTTCGCGATTGCTAAATTCCAACAAAATATTCTCTTTCAAGCATTAAGCACTGTCTAGGACTTTCGTTTCTCTTTCAACTTAAAAATATTTTTTTGCACTTGTTATGGTAACGAAATTTTTTGATATGGTTAAGCTTATGCTATACAAATATAGAAAACAAATTATTTCCATACTTGCAGCCATTCCACTTTTATGGGGATTTATCTTCTTGTTAAGCCGGATACAGATATTCATATCGCGGTCGTTGGACCTATGTCTGGAAAAGACTCTGCCAATGGAAAATCCTACCTAGAAGGTGTAAAACTCTACGTAAATGCAATAAACGAAAAAAGTGGAGTCGATGGAAGAAAAATTGTAATCGATGTATATGATGATGAAAATGACAAAGATAAGGCAAAATTAAGAGCAGAAGAAATTGCGAAAAAGAATATTGTTCTGGCGGTTATCGGTCATAACAGTAGCTCTTGCTCTATAGCGGCAGGTCCGGTTTATCAAGAAAAGGGGATACCGGCAATTTCTCCCTCTTCAACAAATCCTAAAGTGACGATTGGGAACGAATGGTATTTTAGAAGTATTTTCAATGATAATTCACAGGGAAGATTTTTAGCAAACTACACCAAGAAAGTTTTAAAAGAACCTGTCTATGCAATCCTTCACGATGATAAAGACTATGGATCGAATTTAGCAAAAGTATTTGAAGAAACACTTGTGGCTCAAGGAATGTCTCCCAAATACAAATGGAAAATTAAAACCAATAATGGAGAAAATCCAGAACAAGAAATTATTGGAGTTGTAGAAAACTTAAAGTCTAACGGCTACAAAGGATTAATCTTTCTTGCTACTTCTCCCAAAGACGGTGCCAAGTTTGTAGAAAAATTTAAAGATGCAGGACTTTCTAATTTAATCCTAGCACCCGATTCTTTTGCGTCTAACGCATTTAAAGAATCCTTTTCTAAATTAAAAAAAGAAACACAATCACCGGGTTATTACACAAATGAGGTAATGGTGACTAGCCCTCTTATTTTTGATAATGCTAGTGAAAAAGCACAAAGCTTTAAAGACAAATACAAAGCGGCATACAAAGCAGAGCCTGATTGGAGAGCTGCCTATGCGTATGATTCTGCCCTCGTATTAGTTGATGTGATTCATCGAGCTGAATTAAAAGGTGGAAAAGAAAATCTCGCAGCAGATAGAAAAATTGTAAAAGATGCTCTGCAATCATTGGTCAATATTGACGAGGCTGTGGAAGGGGTAACAGGGTATAACTACTACGACGAAAATCGAGATTCTCCCAAACCAATTTCGATTGGTTCTTACAAGAATAATGATGTTATCTCCTCGCTGATTCAATTGCAGGCAGTCAAAAATCTAAAAGAGATTACTGATATAGAAAAATCTTTAAAAGAAGAGAAGATTATCAAGATAGATAATAATTATCTGTATATAACCAACGTTGTGTATACAGGAATCGAAATCAATGAAATCACAAAGCTAGATTTAAACACATTAACCTATATGATGGATTTTTATATTTGGTTTCGATTTAAAGGAGACATTCATCCTGAAGAAATTGAATTTCTAAATAATATAGAGCCTGTTTCTCTAGGCGAGCTAGTAGATCATGATGAAAGTGAGCAAATGAAATACAGAGCCTACCACGTAAAAGCAAATTTTAAAGCTGACTCCTTGCCCGTTCGATATGAGTTGGGCTATCATGCGTTAGGCGTGAACTTCAAGCACAAGACATTAACTAGAAATAATTTAATCTACGTAATTGATGTGATAGGAATGGGATTAAATTCTAAGAAGGGCGAAGGAAACAAAAAGAAATACCAAAACATTCTAAGTCCTGTAACAGGTTGGTCGATTGCAAATTTTTGGTCTTTTCAAGATACGCTTTCTCGTGCTTCTCTCGGTGCACCAAAGTATCTCAATTCCAGAGATGCAAAAGCAGAATACTCCCGTTTTAATTTAGGAGTTAGAATTCGTAAAAATGAATTTACCATTCGAGGGCTAATACCGGGTAACCATGCAAGTTATTATTTAAGTTTTAGTGTCCTTGTTATTCTAGGGCTTGGAATTGCTGGCAGACTTAAGATGTTTCAAAAGTATACTAACTTAAATTGGGTATCTACCACTTTATTTGTATTTTTATTCTTAATTGCCTGCGAGATTGAAGCAGTAGATTATTTACTAGATGATCTAAATACTTATTCTATTAAGATGGTGACTTTGAGTTTTGATTTACTCTGGTGGGTAATCCCTGCTATGCGCTTGAATCAAGCAATTGAAAGATTTATCTGGGATCCTCTCGAAATTAAAACTGGAAATAAAATTCCTACCGTCGTGCGGCTATTCCTGGGTATCTTCATTTATATTCTCACCTTCTTTGGAATTGTGGCGTTTGTATTTGATCAAAAGATTACTTCTCTCTTAGCTACATCGGGTGTGGTCGCGATGATTATCGGTCTTGCAATTCAGGTAAATATTTCGAACGTATTTTCGGGAATTGCAATTAACTTAGAGCGCCCGTTTAGAGTAGGGGATTGGGTAAAAATTGGCACTTTAGATGAAGGGAAGGTAATCGATATTACCTGGCGAACCACTCGAATTCAAACTAGAAATATGATTATTCTAAGCATTCCGAATAGTAAAGCATCCGAGTCGCCAATTCAGAATTTTGGATCTAAGGAAGATGTGACCGAGTTCTGGTTTACGATTCATGTTGATCCGAATGTGAATACGAAGCGTGTGCAAAAGATTTTACTCGATGCGTTGTTATCTGCTGAGGGTGTTCTTAAAAATCCAGCGCCTTACACAAGGTTAAACGAATTTACAGATTGGTCTGCCGATTATATTATTGGTTATTGTTGGAAAGATTACGGAAGAAAGAATGCGGTTCGCAAAGCTGTATTTACTAGCATATGGACACATCTCTATCGGGCAGGAATTCAGCCTGCGACACAACGTCACGAAATTCATATGTTCCGTGGAGTTAAGGCGCGAGGGGAAAAGGCTGCTTCGCCGCTTACAGTATTGCAGGAGTTGGATATTTTTTCAACGTTTACGGAGAAAGAAAAAAAATACCTCAGTGCTCATTCTACCACTCATCACTTCAAGCCAGGCGATGCAGTTGTGCATACAGGCGACACCAATCAATCTCTTTTTATCATTGCAGAAGGTGTAGTAAGTGTCCAAGCCAAATTGGAAAACGGGAAGGTATTAGAAGTAGCTTCTCTTGGTGCAGGTAACTTCTTCGGAGAAATGGCTCTCTTAACAGGAGCAATTCGAACAGCAGATATTATCGCTCTTACACAAACGAGGTTAATTGAGATTACCCGTGAGGACTTTGAGCCACTCCTAAAAGAGCATCCTGAAATTTTCCAGTTGGTTGATAAGGTTTCACATTCTAGAAAATCTGATACAGAGACACAAAAGATTCTAAGTCAGCTTCCACCGGAGCCACCTAAAGATCCATGGTATAAAATCTATATGAAGAAGGTTCAGCATTTCTTCATGGAACTAATTAAGCGGCCCGCATAATGCCTGCTGCCACAGAGGCATGGATTCGGTAAACTCACCACTGGCGCCGACACAGAGAGTTTTCGAGAGAGCCATCGCAATAGAATATTGTTTGTTTTCAGAATTTTGGGTTATTATTCAGTTATAACACGAAATTTGAATGCAAAGCTCTCTTTCACTCGATGCACATGAATAAAGTTGGAACAGTTCCATTACTCTCTGTGTCTCCGTGCCTCTGTGGCAAACAGTCCGAATTACAATCCAAGCACAATGCCACTGTAAGCCGCTAGTTCCAATTTTGAATCAGAAATAATGCGAGCACCTGTTAAGGCAAAGATAGTTTTTTGAGTAACAGGTAGCTTTATTTCTAGTTTGTTGGAACCGAAGTTCAAAAAGACAACAAGGCTTTTTCCCTCCGCATATCTACGAAATACAAGTAACTCTGGATACTCTTTATAATCCGCTACTAGTTCAAGGCTTCCTTCTTGAAACGCGGAATGCTTGTTTCTGAGTTTTAGAATTTCTCTATAGGTATTTAGAATAGAATTTTCATCTGCGAGTTCTGTTTCTACATTGACTTGTTGATAATTCTTAGAAACAGCAAGCCATGGTTTTGCAGGAGGAGAAGTAAAGCCAGCATTAGCCGCAGCGTTCCATTGCATGGGAGTTCTACAATTGTCGCGATTCATATAGACTTTGATTAGATTGGCTAGAAACTTAGGAAAATAAGCATTTTGTTGGGCAATTGGATCTTTTCCCTGCCAGTTCGGAATTTCTGTATCTTGCATTCCGATTTCCTCGCCATAATAGACGACAGGAATTCCACGAGCGGTAAATTGAAATAAGACGAGAAGCTTTGCCTTAGCATGGTCGAAGTCAATTTTATCCATATAACGCATCTGGTCGTGGTTGCCAAATACATACGTAGGAGTAAACGGATAAGGGTAAATAGCCTCATTTTTCTTTAGAATGTCCCTAAAGAACTTTGCGGAGAATTCAAAGTGAATCAATTCAAATTGAAATACAAGATGAAGCCCCTCGTTTTTATCGCCTAAGAATTTTTTTAAGATAGTATCATTGCCACTCACTTCTCCTAGAAGAAAACGATCGTCCTTGTATTCGTCAAGTAGACTGTGCACTTCCTTTGCTAGACCAAAACAATCGGGATGATTTAAAGTATGAATCTTCTTTTGAAAGAATGCTTCGTCCTGGGAATGGGCAGAAGGAATAAAATGAAGGGAGAACGGATTGTCTCTAAACTCTGCATCTTTGTAAATACTATTGAATATATCTAAACGAAATCCATCTACACCTTTGTCCAACCAGTAGCGCATAATGGCAAACATGGCTTCCTTGACTTCGGGGTTTCGATAATTTAAGTCAGGTTGAAAATCTAGAAAGTTAGCAAAATACCATTCATCTGTTGTTGCATCATAATTCCAACCGGGTTTATTAATCATGGATATCCAGTTGTTAGGTGCCTGGTCTTTTGCTTTTCCTTTTTTCCAGAGATACCAATTTCGCTTTGGATTGTCTTTACTCGATCTGGATTCTTTAAACCAGGGATGCTCGTCCGAGGTATGATTGAGCACCATATCAAATACGATTCGCATTTTTCTTTTATGAGTTTCCTGAATCAGTCTATTTGCGTCGTCTAACGTTCCAAAGATTGGGTCTATTTGGGTGTAATCGCTAATATCATAATGAAAGTCTTTTCCGGGACTTTTATAAAAAGGAGAAATCCAAATGGTTTCAAATCCTAACTCTTTGATATAATCCAGCTTTGCTATTATCCCCGCTAAGTCTCCGATTCCATCCCCATTCGTATCCAAAAAAGACCTCGGATAGATTTGATAGATTGTAGTTTTCTGCCACCACTTCATAAAATTCTCCTATTGATAGAAAAGTTTTTTAGGTAAAATAGTCAATAGGAATGTTGTGGGTTGGGTAGAAGTTCAGTCGTAATTGCCGAAGGGCGTGGGTTAATCCACGCCCTTCGGCAATTACGAATATGCCGCATTAAAGGGCTCTATCGGTATAAGACGCGATACGATGGCGATGCATCAATGTTACTATCAATGATACTGTCTAGTATACTATCAAAGATACTAAAAAAACGACTTTGACTATCTTTGATAGCATTTCTCGCACAATAGCTCGTAGTAAACTTGGTATATAGGCAACTTAAATCTTACTTCTTTTTCTAGATTCCGTAAGTCAAACAAGTGGAGATAACAAATTGCAAAGATTTTTAGTTTTTATTAGTGTCTTTAGTTTTATGATTGGCTTGGCTTATTATTATGTGGGAAATCGAATTCTGGAAGGATACGAGATTTCCTTTCCTGTAAAGATTTTATTTTGGTTCTGTATCGGCTTACTCACATTACTCACACCTGCGGCTTATCTTTCGAGTCTATTTCTAGAAGACTCCCATTGGCAGAGGACTCTTTCGTTTATCGCATTTACGAGTTTGGGTTTTATCACGATTTTGTTTAGTCTTATGGTATTTCATGATTTTTCTTTTAGTATCGTAAATGGATTTCATTGGTTCATTTCATTTTTCCGTCATGCTCCCGATATAGTGCAAGTAAGTGCAGATAGTATCAATCGAAAAGAATTTTTGCTCAGTCTTCTAAAACCTGCCGTTGCGGCAACTGCCGTTAGCCTCACCGGTTACGGACTTTTTCGCGCACTTCATAGAGTAGAAATTAAAAATGTGGATGTTCCTGTTTCCAATTTACACCCTGAGCTATCTGGATTTAAGATTGTTCAGATTTCTGATGTTCATATCGGTCCTACTATTCGAAAAGAATTTTTAGAATCTATCGTTTCTAGAATCAATGAACTAGACGCGGATTTAATTGCCATCACTGGTGATTTGGTGGATGGCTCTGTTCATAGACTAAAAGAGCATATTGCCCCACTCGGAGATTTACGATCTAAGTATGGTTCTTTTTTTGTTACGGGTAATCATGAATACTATTCTGGTGTTAATTCCTGGCTTCCTGAAATTCGAAGTTTAGGAATTAATGTATTGCTCAATCAAAATGAAATTATCCGCCACGGAAAGGCAAGGCTTATGCTTGCGGGGGTTACGGACTATAAGGCGCATAGCATTCTTCCTTCTCATGCCTCTGATCCAAATAAGGCTGCCTTTTCAAAAGAAGATTCTCATTTTAAAGTATTGCTGGCTCATCAACCGAATTCAGTCTTTGAAGCGACCAAGGCAGGATTTGATTTACAACTTTCCGGTCATACTCACGGCGGACAGTATTTTCCTGGCAATTTTCTAATTCACTTATTCCAAAAGTTTGTCGCTGGACTGTATAAGCATGAAAACACCTGGCTCTATGTTAGTAGTGGGACAGGTTATTGGGGACCACCACTTAGAATTGGCGCCCCCGCAGAGATAACGGTTATTCAATTGCGAAACAGTTAGCCTTTTGATTTTACTACGTCTTCTCGTTCTTTGGCGTGTTTTTTAATTTCTTTGTATTTTGCTTTCCATTCCGGCAAAGAGCGAACGTATTCTAAATCAGGATCTTTCTCCATATAAGGAACCGCAGTATAGCCCTTATCCACTGCTAGTAGTATATATTTAAAGGATTCATCTGCATTTTTTAAAATACTGTAAGAGCAACCTTTATTGTAAATTGCATAGTATTCTTTATCATAGCCTAAATCGATTGCAATATCATATGCTTTGATGGATTCTTCCAATTTTAAAACATTGGAAAGTGCATTCCCGTATCTATAGTATGCTTCCGGGTCAGTCGCAAATTCAAATGCTTCTTCAAATTTGACAATAGCCTCTTCGTTCTTTTTTAGCTTTAACAAAACATTGGCTTCATTTGTCAGTGCCTTTGCTCTTCCAATTGCATTTTTATCTGTCTGATCCTTACTTAATTTGCTAGTTGCAAAGTTTAGGCTTAGGTATTTTTGGCGAGGGTCTTCTGTCTTTGCTGGAGTAATTTCACTTACTTGAGAGGTTTTTTCTCCCTTAGTCGGGGCACTTCCGCATTCTATTAGAAATAAACTAATCGCAAATAGTATAAAATATTTCATAAATTCTTCCTTCTATAGTTTTAGAGTCGAAAAATATATTCGAAATAACAAATTCTGTCAAGAAATTATTTTAATCCCACCTAAAACCCTTCTAAACAACGCTAATAGAGAAAATAATCTAAGATTACCACCGATGAACACCGATAAACACGGATGGATAAATGATTTGGAATAAAATTGAAGTATGGCTATACTCAAGTTATAGTTTTTACCCCTGTCACCTCGAACAGCTTTATCGTGAGAGGTCTATCCAGCGCCTTCGTAACTATCGTTGTATTGCCAGATAGATTTCTCACGGCGCAAGCTCGGATGCAGCTAGTTCGAAATGACTGCAATAATTCCTTATCTGTGTCCATCTGTGTCCATCCGTGTTCATCTTTAATTTTTTTTACAAAAATCCTTGACATAACATATATTCACTATTACATTGTGTAGTATGAAAGAACTAACTGACAAACAAGAACTTGTATTAAAATTTATCACCGGAGTCATCAAAGACAAAGGTGTTCCTCCTACCATTCGTGAGATTGGCGATGAATTTCAAATCACCGCGAAAGGTGCTTATGATCACTTAAAGGCTATCGAAAAGAAAGGCTATCTCAAGACATCTAAAAACCAATCTCGTGCTATCGAGCTTTTACGCCATAGTGCCCAAGATGGTCTACCTGTCCGAGTAATGAGTATCCCTCTCATAGGTCGCGTTGCCGCTGGTTTGCCAATCTTCGCAGAAGAGAACATTGAAGACTATATCCCTGTTCCCGATCGTATGTCTAAGAAAGGAACTGTATTTGCTCTCAAGGTTGTAGGCGAATCCATGATAGGCGAAGGAATCAATGACGGTGATATTGCTATTATCCAGAAGAAAGAAGTCGCTCGCAATGGAGAGATAGTCGTTGCATTGATTGAAGGCGAGGCTACTCTCAAGACTTATTTCAAAGACGCTGATATGGTTAGATTAGAGCCTAGCAATAGCAAATTCAAAACGATCAAAACCAAAAAGGCTAGTATCTTAGGAAAATTGGTTGGTCTTTACAGATTTTACTAAGTTTTTGCATCTTAGAGAGACAATCTTAGTTTGTCCGTGAATTCCTATTGACAAAAAAAGGAAACTCACACACTCATGAATCAATGAAGAGTTTCCTTCTCCCTTTTTTCTTAATCCTGTGTCTTTTTTATTCCTGCGCTCCCAAAAAAGAGCAAGTTTCTGATATAGACTTAAAGCGATTAGTCGATAGAGTAGCAATGATTCGCTTGAGTCAAAACCTAGATTTCGATCCGAGCGAAGGCAAGGCTCTCAAAACAGATTTTCAGATATTCAATGAAGTCTGTGAAATCTTCCGCTTAGATTCAATACAAGCATTAGAAAAATTAAAATCTCAAAATCCAGAACTATACAAACAAATAATGGCAAAACGATGAAAAACAAAGAACGATATATATGGATTAGCCTCGTAGCTATCTTAAGTTGCTCTCTCTTTCAACCAATCGATCGAGTGAAGGCGATTTCCACAGAGGGCGAAAAGTATTTACAAATCCTTCATGAAGTAGTGGGGTTCATTGAGACTGATTTTGTCGAATCAGTAGAAGAAAAGAACTTATACGTTGGCGCCATTAAGGGTATTGTTGCAAGTCTCGGAGATCCACACTCACGTTTCATGAGTGAGGATGAGTTTAAACATTTGCAGGACGAAACTCGTGGTAGTTTTGGTGGAGTAGGACTTGAAGTCACTCATTCAGAAGGCTCGATCCTTGTGATTTCTCCTTACGATGATACTCCTGCAATGAAAGCAGGGATTCAACCACAAGATCGCATTTTAGAAATCTCAGGCAAAAGCACAGAAAAAATGTCCATTGAAGATGCAGTTAAACTCATGAGAGGTCCTGCTGGCACAAGCGTTACAATTAAAATTAAGCGTAAATCTCAAAAGGATCCATTCCCACTCACTCTCACAAGAGAACTCATCAAGATTCAATATTTGAAATCCGCCTATCTAGAAAATGAAAAGATTGGCTACATCCGATTAACCCAATTCATGGGAAGAGAAAATAATACAGGCGGTGAATTCAAAAGAATAGTCCAAGAGTTTGCAACCAAAGAAGCTCAGGGGATAATCGTTGATTTGCGCTCAAATCCAGGCGGGCTTTTGGATTTAGCCATTGAACTCTCCGATATTTTCTTAAGACCGGATCAAGACATTGTATCTGTGAAAGGAAGAGGGGAAAAGCTGATTCGTGTTTATAAATCTTTAGACAATCAAGGAAAGGTTTTAGATGTTCCGGTTGTAGTATTATTAAATGCAGGCTCTGCGAGTGCTTCTGAAATTCTAGCCGGTGCATTGCAAGACAATAAAAGAGCCATCATTGTAGGAAATCAATCTTTCGGAAAAGGCTCTGTTCAAAACATTTATAATCTCCCTTATAAGACTGGAATTGCTTTGACGATTCAAAAATACTACACGCCGAGTGGAGTTTCCATTCACAAAAAAGGAATTACTCCAGACGTTGTGGTAAATCAAATTACACCGGATAATGACGATAAGGTGCTTATTGAAAAATTGGGAAAGACTACGATTGTTCAGAATTTTGTAAAGGATAATCCCGGTTATTCGGAAAAGAACATCAAGGCATTTCAAGACATGCTTTCTAAGAAAGGATACAAGATGAATAAGACTATATCTCGTTATCTTCTCAAGAAAGAAAATGCAATCGGAGAAAAAAGTCCTGTGTATGATAGAGAGTTTGATCCCCAACTAAACAAGGCAATTGAAATATTGTTAAATCCGATTACTCCAAAACCGACTTCAATGTAAATGCTTGGACTCGGAATTGAATCTAGCTGTGATGAAACTTCTATTGGTATTGTAGAAGACGGAAAGACATTACTCAGTCTGAAAATATTTAGCCAAATCGAAACTCACGCAGAGTTTCGAGGTGTGGTTCCTGAAATTGCATCACGCGCCCATTTAGAAAAAATCAATCTTCTTTTAGAAGAAGCACTAAAAGATGCAAATCTAAGTTTGAGCGAATTATCGTATGTAGCCGTAACTTCTAGACCGGGATTATTAGGCTCACTCATGATAGGCGCTCAGCTTGCCCGTTGCATTTCTTTTGCTTGTAAAATTCCAATCGTCACAGTGGATCATTTAGAGGCACACTTAAATACTGTTCACTTAGAAAACAAAATTCCTACATTCCCTTATATCGGAGTTTTACTTTCGGGTGGAAATTCTTCTATCTTTATAGTAGAGGATTTTGGAAAAATGAAATTAATAGGGGATACTTCTGATGATGCGCTCGGAGAGGCATTTGATAAAGTATCTTCTCTCTTAAATCTACCTTATCCGGGTGGACCTGCCATAGAAAAAAGAGCATTGCAACATATTAAGTCTCTAGCGGATAAGAGTCCTTTTCCCGAACTGTTAAAAGATTTGCCTTCTGATAAAATTCAATTTTCCTATAGCGGAATTAAAACAAGTGTGATGTATTATATTAAAAAACAGGAACTGGATGAATCTAAAATAAATGAAATTTGCTACCATTTTCAAAACACGGCTTTTCAGTTAGTTGAAAAAAATATTCTAAAAGCTATCAAGCTCACTGGAATCAAAACAATTGTCGCAAGTGGTGGAGTTCTTGCTAATGAAACTCTACGCAAGCGATTACAGACAATCGCAATCAAAAGGAAAATTGAGCTTTATTACCCCGAACGAAAAGTTTTATGCACAGACAATGGAGCTATGGTTGCATCCCTGGGTTACTTTCTTTTTCAAGCCGGTAAGACTGATTCTATAGATTTTAGAGTTAGCCCCAACCGCTAAATAGAAAAATAGATTTACACTTCTTGGCTAATAATTATTCTTTCATGTGAATTGAACATTGTTTATAATTAGGGAATTAGGAGAATTATGAAATTAAAATTAAACTGGGTGCCCAATGCACTTTCTCTTGGAAATCTAACTCTTGGATTCGTATCCATGTTAATTGCATCGGAAGTTACCACTGCGAGTCAAAATAGCTCACAAGTATTCTTACTCTCTGGAATTTTTATTATCCTAGCCGCTCTCTTTGATGGCTTTGATGGAATGGCAGCAAGAGCGTTAAATGCTACATCGGCTTTGGGAGCAGAATTGGATACTCTTGCCGATTTGACTACATTTGGAATTGCTCCGGGCTACTTGACTTATAAAATGATTTTGGAAAATTTTAAATTTGACTTCTTTGGAACGGGAGAACTCTTTCCTTATGGAATGTTAGTTGCGTCTATCTTTCCAATCTGTGCCGCCTATCGCTTAGCTCGATTTACTGTTTCTCATGATCCAACGTCTTTTACTGGTTTGCCTTCTCCTATCGCTGGAGTTATCGTTGGGTTATTTCCAGTTGCGTTTCCGAATAATGTGATTTCTAGTTTTATAACGATACCAAGTTTTATTGCAGTTGCTTTGCTTATGGTGTCTAAGATACGTTATTCTAAACCACAAGTTGCCATCAGAGGAAAGTTTACAAAGGGGAGAATCCTAATTATCCTCGCAGGCTTTGGAGTATTGTTTTTCTTTTTAGGCTTACCTAAGATTCCTTTTGTGATGTATGGAATTCTAGTTTTCTATGTATCATCTGGAATCATCAGTCTTATTATTCAGTTCATTCAAGATTTTTATCCTGATGGTGAAGAAAAATAGTGTTTTGTGCTAATTCTTTTTTCTAATTTGAAAACGAACTACACGATTTTCCGGGTCAAATAAATCTCGTCCTATAAACTTATTCGGATCAGGATCTGCAATTGCTTTCATTTTATCTTTTGGAATCCCATAATCGGAAAGCAATTGCCTCACCGAATCTGCTCTATCTAACGAAAGTTTTTCCCTGTTAGGCGGTATCTCTGTCGCATCCATCTTTCCACTAATTTCTAGGTAGTATCCATCTGGACTCTTTTTTAGAATTGAATCTATTTTATTGCAAAATTTCTTACACCAGTCTTGTGCATACTCTTTCTTTAATTCAGGACGTCCTGGCATGAAACCAGAAAGAAAAGGTGTTTCTGGATAATGAATATTATCCAGAGATTGATTTTGTATATATATACATTTCAAAAAAATAAATAGAAATATTAATTTTAAAAATAAAGTCCAATTCATACTATCTCCTGGAGTTAAGTTTAATCATATCTAAAACTTATATTCCGCCGTTAAAAATGCTTCTTTCAAATAGCTTCCGGCTCTGCTGTCCATGAGCGCCTTAAGACCGTTACCCGTTTCGAAATAACCGGAACGAAACAATAGTTGAAAATCACTTAGAACATTCCATCTGAGATTCAAATTGTATTCTCTTCCCATAAAATTAGAAGTTTCCTTAGAATAAAAAATATTGTAATCACGATTGTTTTCGATAATGGGAGAACGATTTGCGTATAAATGATAGTAGCCTACAGTAAGTTCGAAAGGGCCCGGGACGATAATGTTCACAAAGCTTCCTACTTCATATAGTCCACTCATATTATTAGCGCTAAATAAGGCGTAACCACCGGTAAAATCTATTGCAATATTGGAAATTGTAAAGTCCGGGAAAATCGTTCTATACCCACCGCCCTTATAACCGGCTGGCACTCCATCTTTACTATATCCGGGACGACCGGTAGTGCCGACCCCAATTAGGTTAAGTTTAATCTCCCGATTATAACTATACGATACTTGAAAATCCCAAAGTCCACCGCTAATTGAATAATGATTTCTTTGTTGATACACTTCCTGCTCATTTGGATTTCTTACAGAGCGGAGTGCTTTCAAATTTCCATGATTGTAAATTCCATGAGCCATAATTGTGAAAGTTCCATAACGCCACTCATTAAAGATTCCCCACCAATAAAGATTTCCTGTTTCTCGAAAAAGATCAGTTTGATCATTGTCAATAGAAGAATAATTGTAAAGCTCAAGACTGTATCCGCTTGTTGGTAAGAATTTTGCCTTTAAGAAAAATACATTTACATTTTGTCTTTTATCGTTAAAACCATTTCCATCTAAATCTGCCGCAGTTCTTTCACGGGTGCGAATCCAACCACCTTCTAGTGTTAGCTTGTAACTAGGAATCCCTTTTGTCATAACTGCACCGCTTCCAATGGCAAACACCAATCTACCTAGAGCAGAAGAAAAAAATTGAATTCCATATCTAGAAGTAAAATCATATTCCTTTAGCTTAACGTTGATATAAAGAAAATTGCTCCTGAGGTTAACAGGCGTTTGCTGTCCTAGCTCACCTCCTGTTCCACTACCTAATACAGAAGGATTGTTTCTGTCGGCATTGGAAATAGACTTTCCACCAAATGTCATATCACCGATTTGAACTCCTGCAAATCCGTCGAAGTATTGAGAAGTAAAGAATTCAAAGTTAAGCAAGACTCTCGAATCAAAATAATTGAGCTTTTCATTTCTTGGAGTAAGTGTGCTTGGTTTACCTGTTAGCCGCGCTGCCGTTTCTGCGTTTAGCATTTTAGCATTGGAAGAATCCAGAGCACTTGCTTCTAGGGGAGGATTGTAATAGGGGTAGGTTGGATTCTGGCGGCTAAGCAGTGTATCCCTACTCAGTGCAAAACCGCGAAATCGCATTGTGCCAGTAATATTAAACTTTCTTTGTTGTTCTGGCTCATCCGCAAAAATGGGCATTAGAATAAAAAGAAGAATAGGAAAAAGAAAAATCTTCATGCATTAACGAACCCATGCATTATTATTGAAATACTTTTCCTTTAACCGATTAATTTGTCCTGTTCTTTTCATTTCTCTAATAAAAAAATTGGCTTCATTCAGTAGCTCTAGATCATTCTTGCGTGTATTTATGCTTAGCTGCTTTTCTACCACACTGCCTACGACCGGTTGCATTTTTATTTTTAAAGAGGGATTTCTTTGTATTAACCCTTCTAAGTAAAGATTATCAGCCACATAACAATTGATTTCATTTTCATTGAGTGCATTGAGTGCTGCTTCATCTGTTGGATAAGATTTAATGGTAACTCTTGGAAAGTTTTCCTTTGCAAATTCTAAATTGGAAGTGCTATCCTTTGCTCCCATGACTAAACCAGAAAGAGCTTTTAGATCGTATAAGTTCCTGTAGGTTTTATTTGTAACCACTTGCCCTTCTGACTCAGCGGGTAATATTGATTTGCTTACAAGAGCGCCGGGAGAGGTGGAATAATACGAATCACTAAAGCCAAGTTGTTGACCTCGTTTTATACTAGATGAATTACCAAAAGAAATATCTACTCGACCAGTTTTGATCGCACGGGCATGATCTGCAAATGTTAGAAGTGGGACTATTTCTTTTAATGTAACACCTAAGTAGTCTGCAAACGCTTTTGCTAATTCAACCTCAAAGCCAGGATAATCTGGTTTAGGGTTCTTAATATAATATGGCTCATAATCTGCACCCACGGAAACAATGATCTCTTTCTTTTTTAGAATTTTATACAACTGTGAATTTTCATCCGCAATTAAAAAACTAAAAGGCAGCGTAAATAATAAAACGAAACAAATTGAAAGGAATTTATTACCCATAATGAGTCAATAAATTATAGATTTATTGTTTTGTCGATAATATTCTGATTTTTCAGAATGAATGTATTCAGTGTCAAAAGTAAAAAGAGGCAGGTGATGAATACGATCACTCCTATAGTAGATAACAGAATGAAGAGGAGGTTTTTCATAAATCGGTATTGTAAGAAGGAAAGGCTTACAAGAATATTACTCGTCGTGGATAACTCTTCTTCTCTTCCAATATTATAATAATTTCTCACATAGAAAACAGAAAGTAATATGATCATAATAAAAAGTAAAATTCCAAATTCCGCACTATAATGCTTTTGGAGAGAAAATAATGGAATGTAAACTACATTGCCCACGAATACTCCTGCAAAAATAATGTAGAAAAAATGAAGTGCAATTTTTAAAAAAGAAGATTCCTTTTTGACTTCTACCCCAATGCCCTTGATTGCCGGTCTAGCATTGTTTTCTTCATCATTGTAAGAGGCTAGAAGAAGTGAGTTAAACTTAAATGCTGGTGATTCTGTTAATTTTAAGAAGCGATTCAATCTATAAATCAACCAGAAGAATATTTCAGTAAATGAACCGTAAATTAAAAATGCTGCCCCAAAAACAATTGCAGAAATGAAAATCGAAGAAGAAGAATTCAGAAACTCAACAAAGAGTCCGAATACAAATCCACTTAGAAGTAGAGTCAAATTGGTGTAAGCCAGAACTTTCTTTGAAAAGAAAATCTCAAAAAATCGCAAGAAAGAATGAACAATTGACATTGTCACGAGTATAAAAACACTGAGATGGAAAATAAATAATGGAACCCCAATGAAAGGCACATAGTAGGCGAGAACCAAAGACCGCGCAAGATAATAGGCAAACGTAAAGAAGGAAATGAAAAGTAAAATTCTACTTATAAAAACAGAAAACCAGGCTTCTTTTAAAATGGAAATCATTGTAGAAAAACAAAGTGCTATGATAAATAAATTTACAGCTAAACCAATCTTCTGACCGATCAAGAGACTTTCGATTTTCTCAATTGTCTTTTCTAGTCTTCCATCATTTGGAGTATACTCATCATTTACCTCTTGAAGCAGTGAATTCAAAAAGAATATTTTGAATACAATCCCTTTTTTCATTTCCAAAGTCGGAGGTTTAGCGACTGGTTCTTCTTCTAGTGGCAAAGTATCTATTTGCCGCTCCCGAACAAGGTTACCCGGGTCAAAGTCGATTGTAATATTGAGTAAAATGCTTTCCAGAGAAAAAAGAAGTATTAATAGCGAGATAAATAGAATGATTTTCTTTGTTTTATTCATGATTTATAGGAATATATAAGTGAGTATCCACGCAACAATTAAAAGACCGACAATCGCTGCAATGCCTACAGTGCCTAAGCTTAAATGAAATGGTTTTTTAGGCTTTCTGTCTTCTAATATTTCGGAATCTGGTTTTCGTTTGATAGTTGTGGCTAATGTCTCGAAGCCTGCTAATTTTACTTTAACCGTTGTTTCTTTTTCGGAGTAACGACCAAACACTCCATCGGTAATTTTAATAAGTGCGTCCACTTCAGTGGGGCTTTTTTTTATTTCAATGATAGTTGCAGGCACGGGTCGAATAATACCGCCATCGTCTTTTAAAGAGAGGAGATTAATGACGCTATTTGCTGCCTCACTATCGGGAGAAAATTTTACCATAATTCGATCACCAATTCGAAGTTCGTCAACGCGAGTCCCTGTCACGGGAGATAGAATATAAGTAAAATTAGCCACAAGGGAGCCGGGTGGAATTAACCCTTCTGCAAATTCCTTGTCTTTGTTTTTATCTGATAGCTCTTCTCTTGCTGCTGATGCATCTAGCTCATCTCTTTCAATTGGATGAAATATTGTATTGATTAAATAATCCCCTTTGCCAAGAACTTTCGATAGATTTTGTTTTAAGAGATCATTTAGTTTTTCAGAATTATCGTATTCTAAATAATACATCATTTCTACTAAATAGCTTTCTGAGTTAAATGAATTTTTGAAAGAATTGACGAGTGTCAGAGTTGCGCTTTGAACGTGATTGCCTTCAAACATGAATTTTTGAATTCGATTGACTACGTCTTTGTAAGTATAATCAGAATTAATATTGATTAATTCATTGGAATGAGAAACTAAAGTCTCGAATCTTTCAATGATGTTTTTTTGCTTATTGGCAACACCAGCAAAAACCACAAAGGTTCTTTGAATGCTATCTCTTGCTACAAATTTAATGAAGTATAAATCGCTAGGCATAATATAATAAAAAAAGGACTTATAAACAAATAAACCAATTCCTATCTAATTGGCAACTAATATTATTAAGTTTGCAAATTCAATCCCAGCTTTCAACGTGGTATGGAACTCTTTTTAGGAATTGCTATGTCCATTGTGAAAATTGAAAATCTAAAAAAATCTTATTATATTTCTGATAAAGGTGTTCCCATACTTTGGGATCTGAACCTAGAAATTGGCGAAGGTGAAATAGTATCAGTCGAAGGATCCTCTGGTGTTGGAAAATCTACGCTTCTGAATATCCTAGGTGCGATGGATGAATTCGATAGTGGTTTAGTAGAAGTATGCGGCGTGAATCTCGGAACTATCACGAACACGGAAAAAGAAAAATTTAGAGCCAATAAGATTTCCTTTATCTTTCAGCACCATCTCCTGCTGCCTGATTTTACTGCCTTGGAAAATGTTATGATTCCTCTTTTAATTAGCAAAATGAATATCATCAAAGCAAAACAGGAAGCCATTTCGATGTTACAAAAAGTAGGATTGGGAGAAAGACTAGATAGTTTTCCTTCTCAATTATCCGGTGGGGAAAGTGCAAGAGTTGGAGTAGCAAGAGCGCTCGTTTCTAAGAAACAACTGGTGTTAGCCGATGAGCCAACAGGAAACTTAGACAGAGAAAACTCCAAGAATCTAATGGGGCTTATCCTCGAACTACAAAGAGATTTGAAATTCTCTATGGTATTAGTAACACATGATATGGAATTAGCCGCAATGGCAAACAAAAGAAATAAAATGCTTTCTGGAAAATTGCAACCGATTCAAGTTACTGTCTAAATCAAATTCAAAAATTTCTCTACATCTCTGTGATTGCCGAATACTACCATAATATCCTTTGAGCGAAAGACTGTTTCAGCGGAAGGAATGCCTAAAGTTTCTAAAATCGCTTCGTCTTCTCTGCGTTTGCCTTTTGTAGCATTCTTATATCTCTTAATGGTAACAAGGAGCAAATTGTATTTTTCCTTTAACTTCACATCCATAATTGTCTTACCATTGAAAAATTCTGGAACGAGAAGTTCGGCAATTCGATATTCTTCGGAAAGAATAATACTTCCTTTTATATTTGCATGACCAAACATCTCAGCCATATTTTTTGCAGCCCGCTCTTCTGGATTAAATATATGCGTGATTCCAAGCATCTTCAAAATTCGAACATGAAGCTGTGTCTGATAACGAGCGATAATTTCTTTTACACCGATTCGCCTTAATATATCACTTGTAATGACAAGAGTTTCGAAATCATCAGCAGTGGCTAATATGACGTAGTCGAAATCTTCTAATCCCTGTGCTTCCATTGAGCTTTCATCTGTAGAATCAAGACAGACTGCATTGGTGCAGACATCTTTAATCTCTTCGATGAGTTCCATTTTTTTGTCGATAGCGATGACTTCATGTTTTTCTTCGTATAAGCATTTTACCAATTCTTTTCCAAAGTCACCTAGACCGATTACTGCAATTTTTTTTCTATTCATAAATTCCTACTGTAACAATTCGATAATTTCTTTGTATCCTAAATCTCTCGCATACGATAATGCAGTGTAACCGTGAATATCCGCAATACTGCGATCAGCACCACTTTCTAACAAAATCTTCACAGTGTCTTTGTCGCCTAAAGCCGTCGCAATCATAAGTGGAGTCAAGCTATTTTTATCCTTTTCATTTATCTCAATGACTGAATAACTCACTTGACTTTTCTTAGGAAAATCAAGTAATATTTTAAGAGTATCTCTATAGCCTTTGGTTACAGCAAGATGGAGTAGATTTGATCCGTCAAATAATTTTTCGTTTATATTGGCATTGTTCTTTAAAAGCATCCTGACAATTTCAGAATGACCGTTCTCAACAGCAAGGATAAGAGCTGTTTTGTGCTTGCGATTTTCTTCTGCAAGTCGAGCTTTTCTATCTAACAAAATTTTGACGATAAATTTATTGCCTCTCTCGATTGCCATCATGAGTGCATTATTTCCATCCGAGAATTTAAAATGGGGATTTGCTTTTTTCTTTAAAAGCTTTTCTGCGATTTCGAACTCATCGCCTTTTACTGCTGCCATAAGAGAAGAGCCGAAGTATTTATTCAAAGCATTTACATGAACTCGTTTGTCGAGTAGCATTTGAGCAATGAGCGGATGACCATACCGAGAAGCGATAGACAGCGCGTTATCCCCAGCTTCATTCTTTGCACTTGCAATTGCCCCTTTATCAAGTAGAAGCTGAACAATCTCCGCATTACCATGAAATGCCGCACTCATCAGTGGAGTGCTTCCAGTTTTCGTTTGAAAATTTATTTCTGCTTTGTAATCCACTAAAAGCTTGGCTATTTTATAGTTGCCTCTATCACATGCCGCCATTAAAGGAGTTTCCATTTCCATATTAAAAATATTTGCGTCTGCTCCTTTTTCGAGTAAGTCTTTTACCTCTGACACGCGCAGAAAGCGAACAGCAAGCTCAAGTAAAGAATTGCCCTTATCATTTTTCCAATTTAGTATTTTACCATCGAATTCTTTTTTTAATAATTCATACTGTAAAGAAGCCGTTTCTTCTAATGCTTTCTCATCTGCTACTGATTTCATAAATACATTCAGAATTTTTTCGTAGCCATTAGCCTTTGCTAAATCTAAAGCACTCATTCCTGTCTTCGCCTTTACATGAAGATCTGGATTTTTTTCTAATAGCATTTTTATAATTTCAGATTCGTTCTCTTTCGAAAGACAAATCATATACAGTGGAGTTCTATTTTCTAAATCCTTTGCATTCACATCTGCGTTATACGATAGAAGTAGTTTTACAATGCGGGGATTCTTATGCCAGGCAGAAGCATGAAGTGGAGTAAGCCCTTTTTCATTTGGTAGATTTACTTTCGCTTTAAATTCAAGAGCAATCTTAACTAGTTCAAATTGATTGTAATAGGCAGAGCTATAAAGAAAACTATCTCCCGCATAATCTTTAGTATTCGCATCGGCGCCTGCTCCTAAAAGAAGTCGAGTGATAAAAAAGTGTGACGGATAAATGAAATTATCCTTTTCGAGTCTCGCAAAATGAATAGGTTGTAATACTGCATCCGATCCAGACGAATCTTTTAGATTCAAATCGGCTTTGTTCTCTAAAAGAAATTTTGCAGATTTAAAACTTCCAAAGAAGGCTGAATGCATGAGAGGGCTTTTTCCTTTATCTCCATATTGCTCATTGATAGAAATTTCTCCAGAGTTAATAAGACTGGAAAGCTTATCAATATTATCCTCTTTAATTGCATCGATTAAAGCTTTGCTTTCCGGTTTAAAAACCCGGTCGTCTTTTATTGCGACTGGTTTTACTGGAGTGACAGGTTTTGGAGGAGGTTTATAGGCTGGATTTAGCATTTGCACAACTGCCCAGTGATTGTTTTTGACAGCGAGTGTAAGAGCCGATTCTTTTTTTCGATTCAGACGCTTTGCTTTTGCTTTATTTGTTAGGAGCAAATTGACAATATCTGCAAACCCGCGCTCGGAAGCGAGCATCATTGGGGTATTTCCTTCTTTGTCCCGAATATTCAAATCAAATTTTTGCTCAATGAAATATTGCACGGATTTAAAGTCATTGTAGAAAGCTGCGCTTAATACTCCGTAGTCTCTAAACTTCCCACGTTTCGTTTTTGTTTTTCTTTCTAGTAGAATTTGTGCAATGTCATGTTGTCGATTTTTAGAATTACGAATTGCATTGTAAAGGGCAGTTTCATAAGTTTGACTTGGCTCTTCTATATTTATTCCTTTTTCTAAAAGCAAATTTACAAGATTCAAATTTCCTTTATAGCAAGCGAGCATAAATACACTGTAGCCTTTTTGTGACTTAGCAAATAGATCAGAGCCTGCATTTAAAAGTAAGTCTATTAACTCCTGCTCTTCCGAAAGTATTGCATACATAAACGGAGTATAACCCTTATTATCCATCACATTTAAATCTGCCTTTCTTGCGATCAAAGTTTTCACTACTTCTTTTTGCTTTTTATCAATTGCGTGGACGATTGCGGTCATTCCCTCGCTATCTTTAATATTCAAATCAGGATTCTTTTCGAGGATAAGACTAATTATTTCCATTTGATCAAAGTAGATGGCTTGCATTAGAGCAGTATCACCCATAAAATTTTGAATATTTACGTTTGCATTTTTTTCCAAAAGAAATTTTGCAAGTTCAACATCCTTGCTTTCAATAGCAATATGCAGAAGTGTATTTCCATCTTTATTTCGCAGATTCAAGTCTGCATTCTTTGAAATCAAAAATTCGAATATTTCTTTGTCCTTTCTTCTCACCATCAAAACCGATTCCCCATCTTCTTTTTGGTGATTGACATTAGCCCCTCTTTCGATTAAGAGTGTTAGAATCGGTAACTCATTTGCTTTACCGGATTGTTTGTCCAGATAATTCATAAGCAGGTTGGCACCACTGATGTCTTCTTCATTTACATCAGCACCATATTCAATGAGTGTATTGATAATTTCTGTAAGATTTTTTTGGCAAGCAATGCGTAGAGCAGTTTCGTTGCGATAATTAATTGCATTGGGGTCTGCTTTTTTTTCTAGCAGAGCTTTTACAATTCCAATTGCTCCGAAATGAGTTGCAAGCATAAGAGGTGTAGTATTATACTCATTACCTGCATTTATATCTGCGCCGTTCTCAATCGCACGGTTAATATCAGTTATGCTCCGCTTTCTGACTGCTTCAAAAAGATCTTCCGTCGGTCCTGCATACAATGAATTAAGAATGGAAATAAAAAAAAGAAATCTAAAAAAAAATTGCATGTTCTTACTTTTAAGGATAGGGCTTTTCTGAAAAGTGAAAAATAATAAACCCTATCGTAACAACTCAGTGCCTCTGTGGCAATCTTTTTTATGTTGAGTTATTAGAACAATGCGGATGCTAGGTTCTTTATTACATCAAACGCATTTGCTTCTAGCTTTGTGTTATTCTGAAGCACTAAATTATATTCTGTGGGGTTAAAGGCAAATGTCTTTGTTTTGAATTCTAAAGTAAATCCAGGCCAGAGGGAAGTGTTTCGTCCTGACTTGTCCACATACCAACTATTGCAACTATCTGCCCAAACAGATTTTTTTAATCTTTTTTGTAATTCAGAATTATAAATATCTAAGACTTCTTGTTTTACATCCATGTATTTCAAATTATTTTCTTTGATGCTCTTAATGCACTGTGTTATATACTGTGCTTGCGATTCAATCATATAAATCATCGAGCTATGCGCTAGACCACTGTTCGGACCTGTCATTAAAAAAAGATTTGGAAAACCAGAAATGGTTGTGCCTAAGTAGGCTTTAGCGCCGTTTAGTTTCCATGTTTCATTTAAGCTTTGATTTTTTAATCCAATGATCTCAAAGGGTGCGCCTGTTTTGGCTCCATGAAATCCTGTTGCAGCAATGATTGTGTCTACAAAGATTTCTTTCCCATCTTTTGTCAGAATACTTTTTTCACGCACTTCTTCGATTCCAGAAGTAATCAGCTCTACATTTTTTCGCTCTAATGCTGGATAATAGTTATTAGACAGTAAAACTCTTTTACATCCAAAGAGGTAATTTGGCGTTAGCTTTTCTCGTAGCGTTGGGTCTTTGATACTTTTTTTCAAGTATTCTCTTGCTGCTTGCTCAAATGCTTTCATTAGATCGGGATTTATTACGAGTCCTAAAATTCGAATTTCTAAAATCCAGTAAATATATTCTCGATAGAGTTGTTGGGCGACAGGAAGGATACTATAGAGTAACCTCTCTTGGGCAGAAATTTCTCTGTCTGATTTTGAAATAATCCAGGGTGGTGTTCTTTGAAATAGGCTTAATTTCTTTACGATAGCTGCAATAGCCGGAACGATTTGAATTCCACTGGCTCCTGTCCCAATCACTGCGACTTCTTTTCCATTTAAGTCATAGGAATGATCCCATTTGGCTGAGTGAAATATTTTTCCTTTAAAACTATCGAGTCCTTTTATGTCCGGTAGAGAAGGACGACTGAGTCCTCCATTGCCTGAAACTACAGTGTGGGCTAAGAATGTTTTTCCGCTCTCAGTATGAACTTCCCATATACCGTTTGCTTCTTGAAAATAGATTCCTTTCACGGATGTGTTAAACTCGATTATATGACGCAAATCATATTTATCCACACAAAAATTCATATAAGCTAAAATTTCAGACTGTTCTCCGAACATTTTCTTCCAGTTGGGATTTGGTTCAAAGGAATAGGAATATAAATGGGACTGAACATCACACTCGGCACCCGGATAGGTATTGTCTCTCCATGTCCCTCCTATTGCATCTCTTTGTTCTAGAATTTTAATTGAACTAATCCCTGCTTGCCTTAACTTGATTGCCATGCAGATTCCAGAAAATCCAGTTCCGATAATGATTGTATCGAATACTTTTTTATTCTGACTGACCGAGTTTGTCTCCTGCTCTGTTTTATGTGTTGTCATTTAATACTCCTGCAAGTTTGAAGATTAGCATTGTTAAAATACTAAGTTCAATTCTTTTGAAATTATTCTAGCAAGATTTTTTAGATATGTCGCTTGAACTTATAATTTTAAACACTTTTTTGTGTAAAAAATTATAAGTTAGGACTTTTTTAAAAAAAACTACCAATGCATACCATAGTAGATTTCCAGATTAGTTACCTTTTTTAATTTTGATTTTCAGTAAATAGGTTTTGTCTCAATAAAAGATTGAATTTGGTAAAAATGTTTTACAAATTGAAGTGATTTAACATTTTATGAATATGAAATATATAATCGTATTTTTGTTCATAATATTCGGATATTCATCATTAGCCGCTAAAACTCCTAAGAAATTTACTGATTCGATTGTCTTAAAGAATGGAACAGTGTTAAACGGAATTAGAGTTACGAATACTGTTACTGTAAAAACAGAAGATGGAGGAACTATCATCTATAAGAAGAAGGATATTTCTGAAATACGAAAAGACAGTTCTGTAAAAGAGAATGAATCTGCCAAAAAACAAAGTAAAGAAGGCAGCGAAACCGCTAAGAAGGAAAGAAGTTCGCTGAATGTTTTATGGAGTGATTACCGAGGAGTTATGCAATGGGAAGATGCAATGGCAGTATGTTCCAATTTAGGAATGCGACTTCCGACGATCAGTGAACTTAGAGAAGCATTTATCAATGGAACGACGGAGGCTTGGAAGAAAGATGGGCTATTTTATTGGTCATCTACGCCAAGTGAATCCGACCATTCCTTTAACATCGGAATTAGTAACGGACATTTATTTGTGGATGATCGAAGTTTTGTAAATGATGTTCGATGCGTGCGTTAGTTTCTTTCTTTTTTCTCTCTGTATTCGCTTGGTCTGAGCCCCGTGACTTTTAAGAAATGAGAGTTAAAAGTTCCCTTTGAGTTAAATCCAACTTCATAGGCAACAGAGAGAATAGAACGTTTAGTATCCGCAAGTAAGATTTTTTCGGCTTCGGCGATGCGATAGGCGTTAATGAATTCGTTAAAATTTTTTTTGTATGTTTCGTTTAAAATGCGAGAGAGTTGATGAGGTGTTATGCTCAACTCTTCTGCGAGAGTATTGAGTCTTAGTTCATCATCGAGATAAATTTTTTGTTCTAACATAAGCTCATCTATTCGCTTGCATACGACAGCGACATTGACTTCTGTTAATAGGGTAGTCTCATATTTTTTTTGTTTAATGTCATTTTGCAGAGAAATAAAAAACTTCGGATACTTTGTATCAAATACATAGATTAAAATTATAGTAATCGTTAGAATGCAAACTCCGAGAGAAAAGATCGGCTGAATCTGCAATAAAAAACCAATGCAAATTAATATCACACCAATAATAGGGATAATCAAGATTATCCAGACAAACTTAGTATAATTGATTTCAAATCTAGTAGTTATTCGTAAAAACATATAACCCATATAACCAAAGTATGATAAAATATGGATCATTGCTAGAATATAGAGTAGTTTATAGGGAGTGATGCTTGTTTCATATAATGCTTTTTGTATTAAGGATTGTTTTAATTCTATTGGAAAAAGAAGAAAAATTAAATCAAACACAAGAGCAATGTCCGCAGGTATTAGATGATAGCGAAGATAAATTTTCTTATCACTCGTAAAATCAGTCACCGCAATTCCAAGGTTTAATATCATCGGACCGATGGCTAGAATGCTAGGTATAAAACTAAACGCGAGGTTGGGGTATTTTAATATTAGCCCCGTTGCATAGAATCCGAGGCGAAGCTGAATAAGTCCCAAAAAAAAGCCAATAAAGAATAGGTTGCCTAGTGACTTCGATTTTTCCTTTTTAGAAATCTCAAGCAAGGTAAGTAAGAAACAAAGTCCGGTTCCAAACTGTATAAAAAAATGACTGAAGTCTTGTAGTATCTGATTCATGATTTTTTTTAGATGCACATTTTAGAATACCAATCAATTTAAACTGGATGAATCCTATTGATTAAGATTACTTAAATGAATACTTAAAAAAGCAAGCATTAGTTCCTTTTTTGGAAGTCAGTAATAAAATAAAAATCGTTCTGAATTATAATTCGAGACTCATTTTTTTGTAAGCAATTATAATTTACGCCGACAAAGTTATTTTTTTAAAGTAAAATAATTGCAATATCAATAGATACACCGGTGTTCATCGGTGGTAATCTTTTTTGTAGGAGGAAATTATGGGTAGCACAGGATCAATTAAAGTAAGACATGTAGATTTTGGATTGGGAAAAGAAATTCCGAATAATTGGTTTAAGGGAAATTTTTTGATAACGCATTTTGTAAATAGTTTTCATTTAATTTTTCCCGATGGAGAAAAATATTTTATTCGATCCGTGAAAGCACAAGAGGAGTTCATTCACGATCTAGAATTAAAAAAAAGAGTAAAGGCATTTGTTGCACAAGAAGTCATTCATGGAAATGAGCACAAAGTTTTTTGGGAAACTCTAAAAAGACAGGGTTATGACATAGACAGTTTCTTAAATTTTTATAATACTACCGCCCATGATTATCTCGAGCCAAGTCTGGAAAAACTATTCGGAGTAAAACACGCATTAGCCGTAACAGTAGCCCTAGAGCATTTCACTGCTAGTCTGGCTGAGTATGCTTTCAATGAGTTGAACGAGTTAGAAGGCGTTTCGGAAGATATGCGTCAAATGCTTTTATGGCATGCCTCTGAAGAAATCGAGCATAAAGCGGTCGCCTTTGATGTTTTAAAAATGGTAGATGATAGTTATTGGCTGCGAATGAGAGGCTTGATTCATGCAACCATCACTCTCAGTCTTTACTCGATTATTGGTTTTATTTTATTCATGCTTCAGGAAATTAAGAAGGGAACGGTGATTAGCCCCTATGAGTTCTGGGAATTCTTCACTCATTTTATTTCTCTTGCTCGGACAATGGCAAAAGAAATCGTTCACTATATGAATCCTAGCTTTCATCCCGACCAAGTGGCAAACGAGCATTTGGCAAAGTATTTTTTTGATAAATACCAGGTAGAGAAAGTGAAGTTAAAAGTGGCAGTTTAAGATTTGCCACAGAGGCGCAGAGACACCGAGTAATTGATTGCTTAAATAAAAAAAGAGAAATTCCGAACCTCTCTGCGTCTCTGTGGCAAATAATCTAAGCGAGCGGCAAAGTGAAAGTAAACGTGCTGCCGACTCCGACTTCACTTGTCACCGAGATTTTACCCCCTAGCATTTCTACGAATTCTTTACAAAGAATCAGTCCAAGGCCTGTGCCTTTTTCATTTTCTGTTCCTCGTTTACTAAATTTAGAATCTATGCTAAAAATCTTTTCGATATTTTCTGGCTCAATTCCGACACCTGAATCATTGATTGAAACTTCTAGGAAACCATTTTTAGATTCAGAGGATACTATTATTTTGCCGTTGGATCGCGTAAACTTAATTGCATTGGTTAGTATATTTCGAAGAATTGTGCTTATCAAAGACTCATCTGCATAAATAAGATCAGAACTGGATAGCTTTTGTTCTATACTAATATTTTTGTTAATTGCATTTGGATTTACAATTGGGATTGTTTCAGACAAAAGAGAATTAAAAGAGATCGTTTCATAATTAACGATGATTTCCCCTCTTTGGGATTGTGCCCATTGTATTAAATTATTGATTAACGACAAGGCTGAATTAGAGGAGCTAATAATCATTTGACTGTATTTCAAAAAAAGAGAATCCTCTTCCTTATTACTTAGCCTAAACTTAGATTCCATGAATTCGGAGAGAGCTTTAATGCCAGCGAACGGATTACGAAGATCATGCGCAATTATGTTAAACAATTTATCTTTAGTTGCATTTAGAAATTCTAGTTCCTGTGTTCTTTGCTGAAGAAATAGTTCTGCCTTTTTGCGAGCCGTAATGTCTACAAAACTAACCACGATTTCAGATATTTCCCCCTCTTTATTTAGAGAAGGAAACCCATTGACTGATAACCATAAAATTTCCTCGGCAGAATGATGATGGGTTCCATATATATTATTCTTGATGGGCTTTTTTGTTTTTAAGATTCTATTCACAGGGTATTCTTCTAGAGATAGCTGATTGCTATTTGAATCTAGGCAATTCCATAAAGAAGCAGTCAAGGGCTTGCCATCCATTTGAGACTCACTAATGCCGAGCAGTTCAACGGCGCGAGTATTATGCATTTTAATTGATGTATCAGGATAATAAACAACTACGCCAGCCTCAATATTTGTAAGTAATCCGCGATATCTCATTTCACTTTCCAAAAGACTTTCCTGTCCCTTCTTGAGATCAGTTATGTCTAAAACAAGCGCATAAAATCCATTAACCTCTCCATTGGAAATGTCTGGGATGTATTGAACATAAATATAAGTAACCTGTCCATTTGGTTTGATGAGAGTTCTTTCGAATCTTTGCTGTTCTCCTTTTAATGCACCTATAATATATGGCTCGTTTGCTTGAAATAATTTTTCGCCTAGTAAGTCTTGTATGTGGATACCTTGCATTTGCTCCATAGTGCGACCAAACCAGGTAAGATAATGTTTATTGGAAAAAGCACATTTTAAATCGGATGTCCAGTAAGCAACCATCCCCGGAATATTATCCGTTATAGCTTTAATAATATTATGATTTCGTCTGAGATCTGCTTTTGCTCTTTGCAGCTCTGCATTTTGAATTTCTAGTTTTTTCTGATTTGCTCGAAGTTCTTCTTCTATTTGTTTTCTTGCTGTGATGTCTGTTTGTGACGAAAAGTATTGAGAAATATTTCCGTTGGAATCTCTTAATGGAACAATGGTAGTGGCTACCCAGAATATGCTTCCATCCTTAGCTCGGTTTCTGATATCTCCGCACCAAGTTTTTCCATTTTTCAAATCAGAATACATATTTATAAAAAAATCTTTAGGGTGATAATTTGAGTTAATGATGCGATGATTCTTTCCTATAATTTCTTCCTTCGAATATTTACTAATTTCACAAAACTTGGTGTTTGCGTAAGTGATTGCTCCAAAAATATTTGTATTGGAAAGAATTGCATGTTGGTCAATAGCGAATTGCCGCTGAGATTCAAATAATCCATTTTCCAATGTGTAGTTTGCTGATTCATTTTCGTAATTTCTCATTTTGGTCTCCTATGGCTAAATTTAACTATTGTATTTTAGATTAAGATTCAAAATATTTTTTCAATAAAGAATTGTATGTCAAATGAATTTTTAATTATTTTTGAGCTAGAGGCAAAGTGAAAGTAAACGTGCTTCCAATTCCTACGTTACTTGTTACCCATATTCTACCCCCTTGCAATTCTACGAATTCTTTACAGAGTATGAGTCCAAGACCAGTTCCTTTTTCATTATTCGTTCCTAAATTGCTAAATTTGGAATCTATTTTAAATATTTTTTCTAGGTTTTGCGGATTCATTCCAATTCCAGAATCATTAACAGAAACTTCGAAGAAGCCATCTTTGTTTTTTGTGGATACTACTATTTTGCCATTGGTGTGAGTGAATTTAATTGCATTGGTTAGTAGATTTCTAAGAACTGTAGTAATCAGGTATTCATCCGCATAGACAATGTCTTCTTCTGTTAGATCTGTTTCGATAGAAATATTTTTATTAAATGCATTTCCGCTTACGATTGGGATGGTAATAGAGACTAAGAAATTAAAAGAAACTTTCCTGTGGTTAACAGCAATATTCCCAGTTTGTGTTTTTGCCCATTGTGCCAAGTTATCTATGAGAGAAAGCGCTGATTTTGAGGAGTTGAAAATCATATGCGTATATTTTAGAAATATGGATGCTTGTTCATTATTATTTTCAACCAGCGATGTCTGCATTATATCAGATAGGGACATGAGTCCTGCAAATGGATTACGCAGATCATGTGCGATGATATTGAAGAATTTGTCCTTTGTTTTGTTTGTTTTTTCCAATTCCTGAGTATAGGTTTGTAGTGTAAGCTCGATCTGTTTTCTCTCGCTGATGTCTATCATGGCGATAAGATATTGTGCCATACCATCGTTATCCGTAAAACTAACTAATTCTAACTGCACCCAGAAAATTGTCTCGTTCTTTTTTTTCATTCTAACCTCGAATGATTTGGGATTGCCTGTTTCCTTAACATTTTTAAGAAAGAGATTAAGCATATCATGTTCTTCTGGCAGAATAAAATCATAAATTTTCAGTTTAGTTATTTCCAGATGAGAATAATCAAGCTTACCCATAAGAGCAAGATTTGCTTCTTGCAAAGATCCATCTTCATTGATAGTGCAATAACCAATTGGGGCTAAGTAGAATATATCCAAATAACGGGAATGCATTAAATACATTTCTTTTTGTGCATGGCGCAATTTATCATTTTGTTCTTTTAATAATTGTTGGCTTGTAAATAATTCTTCTTCCATATTTTTTCTATGGGTGATATCGGTTCTAGATGCAAAGTATTCTAAGATATTTCCTTCTTTATCTTTTATTGGAACAATGGTAGTGGCTACCCAGAATATACTTCCATCTTTAGCTTTGTTTCTGATTTCTCCTCGCCAAATCTCTCCTTTTTTTAAAGTGGAGTATAAATTTTCGAAAAAAAATTTTGAGTGGTATCCTGAGTTTATGATGCGGTGGGATTTGCCGATTAATTCTTCTCTTGAGTATTTACTAATCTCGCAGCATCGCTCGTTGACATAGAGTATATTTCCTTCTAAATCTGTAGTTGTAAGAATGGAATGCTGGTCAATAGCTGATTGGCGCATCAGGACTTTATTGATAGCTTTCTGTATATTCGCTAAGTCTTCTAAAATGATTGAATTTTCTTCTAATAAACCTTCTAAGTATTCTATAGTTTTCATGTCTTACCAGTTATCCTTATATTACGACTTGTCATTCTTATAATCGAAAGTAAAAAAAGAAAGAAACCTATGATAAACTGTCGTTTTAAAGTAATTACTTGTCTATTAAAAAAATAATTCCGCTTAAAAAATCTTAAATATGGAGTTTTTTTTATGTAGCTTCTTGGAACCTTGCAATGTTTTAATCGTAGCAACTAATCTCTACTTGATTTTCCTTAACTTAACAGAATTCGATGGCTATTCTTTCAAAATATCGAATAGCAGTTCTCATTCACTCATATAGCATAACGTTACCCATATCTTTTTGTTCTAAGTGAAATATTCAAAGATTACCACCGATGGACAGGCGAAGGCGTAGGTCGCGAATACTTGGAGCGAAGGGGGGAAGAGCACCGATAAAACGATACGATATTGATTTAATAATCGTGATTTGGTATGAATCCATATCGTTTTTTTATCGTTCTTTTATCAGTGTTAATCGGTGGTAATCAGTTTCTTATTATTTGTGGGTAACGTTATGACTCATTTAGCGAGGGGTAAACTAAAAGTAAACCTGCTTCCGATTCCGACTTCACTTGTAACCCAGATTTTACCACCCTGCATTTCTACGAATTCTTTGCAGAGGATTAGTCCAAGTCCAGTTCCTTTTTCTTTGTCGGTTCCTAGTTTGCTGAATTTGGAATCTATTCTAAATATTTTTTCTAGGTTCTTAGTTTCAATTCCAACTCCTGAATCGTTCACAGAAATTTCCAAGAAGTTATTCTTACTTTCTGTGGATACTATTATTTTACCGTTAGGATGAGTAAACTTAATTGCATTTGTAAGAAGATTTCGAAGAATTGTGCTCACTAAGGATTCATCTGCGTAAATTCTATCCGTTGTCGCTAATGCTTTTTTGATTGCAATATTTTTCTTAAATGCGTTTCCACTTATAATTGGAATTGTATAAGAGAGTATATAATCAAAAGAAATATTTTCAGGTTTAACTTTAATATTTCCTGTTTGCGCTTTTGCCCATTCCATTAAATTCTCAAGTAAGGTAAATGCAGATTTTGCGGAGGTTTGAATCATTTGCGTATACTTTAAAAATTCGGATGACCTTTCGTTGTTATCTCGTGTAAGCTCTGCTTCTAAAATTTCGGAGATTCCTGTAATTCCAATGAACGGATTACGAAGATCATGCGCTATGATATTAAAAAATTTATCTTTTGTATTGTTTAAAATTTCCAGCTCTTGAGCGTGTTTCTGAAGTGCTTCTTCTGCTTGTTTGCGCTCGGTAATGTCATTTGCTGCGCCAAATATTTGTTTGACCGAACCATCGCTTAGTCGTTTGTATATAATTTCGGTGCTCTCGATCCAATGCCAGAGACCATCTTTACTTTTCATTCTGTATTGATGAACTATTTGTGCATTGTCTTTAGTGTTTTTATATAGTGGATAAATTTTTTCTATGAATGCTGAACGGTCTTCTGGGTGCATCAATAAGAAAAGAGCTTGGCTCCCAAAACCTTGGATTTCATTTCTTGAGTATCCGAGAATTCGCTCTATACCTTCGTTGCTAAATACGTTTCGTCGTTCGATAATATCGTGGATATAAAGTATGCTAGGATTTAGATTTAATAAAGACTCCACAAATTTGCTTTTCTCAATCATCTCGACTTCCATTTTTCTTCGCTCGGTAATATCAATGAAGCTAATTACGATTTCAGATATTTCGTCATCTGTTTGGAAAACTGGAAAGCCATCAGCCGAAACCCAGATGACATCATTAGCCGCTCGTTCAATGCCAAATATTCTATTCTTTATTGGTTTTTTTGTGAATAGAATTTCATTCACAGGGTATCTATCTAACGGTAATTGACTATTATCCTCATATAAAAATTTCCAATATGGGTCATTTGCCTGTTTACCTCGCATTTGTCCATCGTCTAATCCTAATAATTCGGAAGCCCTTGGATTATTCTTTATAATGGAAGTGTCAGGCGCATGAACGATCACTCCTGCGTCAAGATTGGCTAATAGACCACGATATCTTTGTTCACTGATACGCATTGCCTCTTCGGCTTGTTTTCTTTTGGTATTGACGATTCGAATTGCAAAGTATTGATCAATGATTCCTTGTTCATTTTTCAGTGGAGTAATCATTGTGGATACCCAATAGTAGCTTCCATCTTTTGCGCGGTTTCGAATATCACCTTGCCAGACTTCGCCTTTTGTAATTGCAGAATACATATCTTCAAAAAATTCTTTTGGATGATAACCTGAATTGATAATGCGATGATTGCTGCCAATTAACTCTTCTCTTGTGTATTGGCTAATTTCACAGAACTGATCGTTGACGTAGGTAATCGTTCCATTCAAATCCGTAATGGCAAGGATTGCATGTTTACCAATTGTTTTTTTGTAGTGGTCTGAAATATTATCATCGCCTATCATTCGTAAATTATGTATCAGAATCCTTTAAAAGTAAAGAAAATTTTGGTGGATATGTAAATAAAGGTATTCCTTTTCATTCGTAGCGGCAAATTACTGTTTGACAATAAAAGAGTGAGATTATTAATGGTAAACAGATTTGGATTTTTTGTTTCAGCATTGATTATTGTTTCTTTGAGTATTTGCATTTATCTGCCTCTTCTCTCACAGTTCTCGTTAAAAAGACAAAAAGATTTTACAGCAGGGTTTTGATTTTTCTTGTCTTAACATTAAAAATTTCCGCTTTTCTATAATTCTCCAGACCAAAAAATTTTAAGGATTTAAATATGAATATTTACGTAGGCAACTTAACATACGAAGCAACAGAAAATGATGTAAGACAACTTTTTGAAACATTTGGAGAAGTTACATCAGTAAAAATTATCACAGACAAATACACTGGTCAATCTCGTGGGATTGGATTTATCGAAATGACAAATAAAAAAGAAGCGTTAGCCGCTATCAGTGATTTAAATGATAAAGAACTAAAAGGCCGTGCTTTAAAAGTAAACGAAGCTCAACCTAAAAAAACATATGATGACAACGGTGGCGGTGGAAACCGTGGTGGTGGATATGGCGGCGGTGGTGGAAGAGACCGTGATCGTGGTCGCAGAAACTACTAATCGGTAAATTAAGATTTGCCACAGAGGCACTGAGACACAGAGGTTTTTATTTAATCTTTTTGTTTTAAGCCTTGTAAGAGTCCCTGTTTCATTCGTGAGATAGGGACTTTTTTTATTTTGTTGTCATCACTGATATTTTCTGCTTATCGCTATTGTAAGTTAAGGATCTATACAGTCATTTCGAACATCGCGTGTCGGCTGGATTTGCAACTAAACAAATAGGTGGATGTGAGAAATCTATCTGACAAAAATGCGATAGTTTTAAGCAAGATAGACCTCTCACGATGATGCAGTTCGAGGTGACAGGGGTAAATCTACTTCTTAATCTCACCCTGGAAATACTTGATTGTTCTTTTTAAGCCTTCTACTAAAGGAACAGTAAATTTATAACCGAGCTTTTCTTTGGCAAGAGAGAGATCAGGACGACGGCGAGCAGGATCATCTTGAGGAAGAGGATTGTAAATAATTTTAGATTTTGATTTAGTGAGTTTGATTACAAGCTCTGCTAATTCTTTTACTGTAAATTCGTCCGAATTACCGAGATTAACCGGTCCGGAAAAACTATCCTGGTTCATCATAGCAACAATTCCATTGACTAAATCATCTACGAAACAAAAAGAACGAGTTTGACTTCCGTCTCCATAAATCGTAATGTCTTTGCCGGATAAAGCTTGTACGATGAAGTTACTTACTACACGACCATCATTTGCAAGCATACGAGGACCGTAGGTATTAAAGATGCGGATAACACGGATATCCACTTTATGTTGTCTATGATAATCAAAGCAAAGTGTTTCAGAAATTCTTTTTCCTTCATCATAGCAACTTCGAATTCCAATCGTGTTTACATTTCCCCAATAGGTTTCTTTTTGCGGGTGTTCGAGTGGGTTTCCGTATACTTCACTAGTGGAGGCTTGGAGGATACGCGCTCTTACCTTCTTGGCAAGACCGAGCATATTCATCATTCCTAAAACGTTAGTCTTAATCGTTGAGATTGCATTGTATTGGTAGTGAACGGGAGAAGCAGGGCAGGCAAAATTATAAATCTGATCTACCTCTGCTCTAAATTCATTTACAATATCATGTCTTATCATTTCAAAGTTTGGATTTTTCAATAGGTGTTGGATATTTTTTTTTCTTCCCGTGAAATAATTGTCAACGGATAATACCTCGTTGCCTTCTTTTAAAAGCTTCTCACATAGATGAGAACCAATAAATCCTGCTCCGCCTGTTATTAGAATACGTTTACTCATGCTCTTTCATTCCTTCTTTCTTTAATTGTGTTGCCCAGTCTTTGTCTAACGGTTTTCCGTTTAGATCAAGACCTCTAGATAAAAACCATTGTGCCACATCGGGCTCTACTTTGGCTTCTGCGAATTGTCTTTTTAATTTACTCATTCTTGCAAAGGGGTCTTTCTCTGTAAAAGTTTTTTTTACAAGAGTTCCTAAAATAAATAGACTAATCGATGACCAGATGACTGCGATTAGAATGCCAAATTCTTTTAGATTTAATCCAAATAGCTTTTCTTTTTTTCCAAGAATCCAACTCGCTAAAATTCCTGCATCTGTATGATGGATGTGATTGGTGAAGTCTACAAGATCATAAATACTGTAAAGAGATACACTTGTGCCTAAAAATATTAATGTGAGAGAAGAAATTTCTCTGCTGGTAAATGATAAGATAACAAAGATTATCCCAAATCGAATTCCGGTGTTATAGGTAAAATCATGATTAGCCGAATAGAAATGTGTGAATAGAATGAGAAAGATTCCAACAAATCCTAAGAATTGTTTTGCATGTTTTTTATCAAATCCTCTATTTAATAATACTCCACCGAGTAGCGATGAACCGATATAACCCGCTGAGACTACGAATAAAAAGGAAGCCTGCATTTTGCCGGAGATAACTGTCTCTCCTGTTTCATTTCCATGGATGAATATTCTTTCGACTACACCGCCGGTGAGAAGGGCAGCAGAGGCATGACAGATTTCATGGAATAATACAATAACTGCTTTTAGGTAAGTCATTGCCTGGAAATTCCAGAAGGCTATGAGTGTTAATATAATAGATAAAAAGAAAATTATTTTCTGCGATCTCATCCTATTCTCCCACTCCTACGTGAATTGGGTCATAGGTAAAATAATAGTATCCCCCATTTTTATCTGTCAGTTCAATATGATGGGATTTATCCTTTTTAAAAAAGAGAATGGATTTTACAGTGAAACTTCCATCGGCAGTATGTAATTCCGGATTGACAATCTTTTTTGTTTCATCCACAAACATCAAATTTAACTCATTTTTCTTGGCATTCTTATCGTGAATAAGTTTAATTGTCTCGGAAAGTTTTTTGTCTAGGTTATAGCAATCTACTAGTTCAATGTTCTTGTATTGGATAACATCACTTAGCTTCACACGACAGAGTCTATGTGATTTTAAATTGAGCTTTATCTTAAAAGGTTTTCCCGTAAGATAATAAAACGGAAGTGGATTTCTTTCTTCCACACCAACTAAACAAAATGGAATCAAGAATCCAATTAAAAGTAATTTGTAAAATAGTTTATTCATTGATTACCTTCAGTGCTTTTGGATAAAACGGATCCTCTTCTTTTTCAGAAAGGTTTTGGAGAGAGCGCTTTACTGATTTTAAATTCTTTTTGTTTTTACAGTATAGATTTAGAATTTCATCTGATTCTTTCTGAATTCTGATTTTAGTTTGTAAGATAGAGCAGGCTTCCTTTTCTGAGCCTACAATAAAAAGAGTTTTAGCGGCTTCTAGCATTTCGCCTGCGAGAAATCCTTCTTCTTTTTTTGCATAAGTCGCGCTCATATGAAAGTAGCGGATACTTTGTCTATACTTCTTCTTATTTCGAAGGTAAGTTCCGTAGAAATAAAGAATATCGGATTTTTGTTCTTCTGTTAGGGAACTGATAGACGCAGCATCTTTTATTGCTTTCTCTACACTTGTTGCTGTTGTAGAAACTTTTGATGCTTTCATTATATAAGCCAGTTTTAAAACGGGGTTAATATCGGGTATCTCCGAAATCAAATAGGCTAATGTGTCCAAGTCGCCGGTATGGAATTTAATCGTGAAGATGTATTGTAAAAGATACGAACTTGGATAATAGTTGTATATACTGAGTAATTCTTTTCGTGAATTTTCATCTCTTCTAAGAGCAATTCCAATCATTTCTAAAAATGCTGACTCGTCTATTTTTAACTTCAAAGAAATATTTCGAACTAACTGGTCTGTTTTCTTTTGTCTTGCCTTATCAGGTGGATATTTTGAATTAAAGATAAAAATCTCTTCAAAACGATTGAATTTGATGTATAGAAAGAAAAGCCGATTGATCGTATTTCGCTCTATTTTTTTTGAAATATCTTTTTGTTCTAAAACTTTCTCGTAAAGATTTATCGCAAGCACAGGAGAAATTTTTTCTACTCTATACGCTTCATTGTAAATGCTTGTAGATTCTTTGGCAGCTAATTGAGTTAAACTAAGAGTAGCTGCTCCCAATAATATGAAGATTGATCTTGTCAGTTTTAAGTAAGATAAACCTCTCACAAAACTCAATTGTATTGCGGAAAATGCAAATATCCAAATGTTCGAGGTGACTGTATTTCGCATTACTACCTTATCTTTGGAACATAGTCGTGTGAGAGTCTGCAAGTCCCACTCGGTCTTCCCTCTTTTGTGAATAACTCGGAAACTCTGTCCGGGCACGCATCTGCGGCTAATAGTCCTGATTCTCTACACACAACTAAACGAGTTGCTTTCTTTGTAAAATTAAATTTTTCTTCTGGAACTATCTTTAAGTCTTTGATTTTTTTTCCGATTCTTGCCCAGAGTGGTGCTGCAAGTTCTGCACCCATTCCACTCTTACCCATGCCGTATGACGCATCATCATATCCGATCCAAATCGCCATTGAGAGATTCGGCTTTGTTCCAACAAACCAGGCATCTATATTATCGTTAGTAGTTCCTGTCTTTCCTGCGATTTCACCCGAGTAGCCGTATTTTCGAATCCCACTTGCATTCGCACTTCCTTTCATTAAACTAACCATTACCTCGGCAGTATCGGAAGCGATTACTCTTCGCTCTTCTGGAATTTTTAATTGGAACTCATCTCGATCTAGATGTTTGTAAATTTCTTTTCCTTCCTGATTTAGAACTCGTGAAATTAGATAAGGTCGTTTGATGATTCCATCATTGGAAAAATTTCCAAATACAGTTGCCATTTCTAAGGGAGAAATTTCTAGAGAGCCAAGAGTTACCGAAAGATCATTTCGATAGCGTTTGTTTTTTTCTGCCGGGTCGGGAAAGAAAAACGCAGAATAGTATTTTTCTAAATTAGCGAGTCCCATTCTTTCGCCAATCTGCACAGCAATTGTGTTCTTTGATTTAGCTAAGGCGTCGCGTAAATTCATTTCACCTTCGTAGGCAGAACCGAAATTATCCGGTGTCCATGTTCCCTTTCCATCAGGTGATGAAAACATGATAGGAGCGTCTAATAACACAGTAGCCGCATTGAATATTCCTGAGTCGATAGCCGATGCGTATAATACCGGTTTGATGGAACTTCCTGTTTGTCTTCTCATCTGGACAGCGCGGTTGAATTGATTCTTGGAGTTAAACTGTTCTCCACCGCCATGCATAAATAAAACAGCGCCTGTTGAAGGATCGAGTGCAATCACAGCAGCTTGCAATTCATCGGATACTTCTGTGTTATCCGGTGCAGTCTTAATTTTTACACGCTTGATTTTACCTTTTTCTTTTAGGTTGTTTAAATGAGCAGCCACTTCATCGGAAAGAATTTCTTGGATTTCCTGAACCAGCGTGGTTTCTACAGTGTAGCCGCCGATGTCATATATATTGATATTGGGATCTAATGATTTTAGAAACTCCCGTATATGCTCTGTTACAAAAGGAGCTTTATCATATCTACTTCCAAATACAGTCTGTGTAGAAGGCGTTTCTAGAGTCTCATAGAATTTATTTATCTTATTCTGAAATCTTTCACTGATAATGTTTCTACCTTCAAGGGTATTTACAATTACCCGTACACGGTTTTCCGAAAGCTCTCTATTTTTAAAAGGAGAATACCTGTTAGGCGCAGAAGCAAGCGAAGACAGTAGAATCATCTCCATCGTTTTTAATTTATCAGGAGTTTTGTTAAAATAATACTTGGCTCCGTTTTCAATTCCAAATGCACCATGACCAAGATATACTTGATTCAAATACGCTTCTAGAATTTGATCTTTGGAAAGTTTGGATTCAAGGGCTATGGCTACGAGTGCTTCTCTGAATTTACGACTGATACTTTTTCGTCGGTCTTTAATCAGAATACGGGCGAGTTGCTGGGTAATTGTAGATGCACCCTGAATATAGCGCATATGGATTATATTTTTATAAGTAGCACGCATTAAGGCAAAATAATCTATACCGCCATGCTTATAAAAATTTTGATCTTCTACTGAGAGGATAATCTTAATTAGCTTAGGTGGATAATCAGTTAGCTTTAAGTTCCCGTCTTCTTTTGAAAGATTTCAGAGACAAGGACTCCATTGCGATCTAGAATTTTACTTGGCTTATGACGATTTAACTCAACTAAGAGTCCATCTACTTCTCCCTTTACTTCATCGTAGCTATTCTTGATTGGAATAATAATGGAAATGCAGAGGAGTATAAATACTGCACTCGCTAAGAAAAAACGATATTTCTTAGCAAACTGAAAAAATGAATTGGATGTAAATTTTTCAGGCAAATGAAGCTTTTGCGCTAATTTATCAAACCATGTTTCCTGTCTTTTGAGTTTAGGAATTGTAAATTTATTGATTTCGATGAGCGGCTTACTGACAGCATCCCCTACGGATATGATTTGGGTGTCTTGCAAAAATATACTTTCGTATTTTTTGTATTCTTCTTCGGTTAAGCCTTGTTCTGCTTCTTTCTTTGCCTGTAATTGAGTTTCTACTTTTTCTTCAGGTTGAATTAACAGTCCCTCAGAAGAGTCCTCTTCTTCTACTTTAACCATGGTCTCATGCTTACATTTGTAACATGTAATCTTATAAGTTCCAGGTCTATTCGGAAGAGTAGAAAGCTTTGATTTACTATGGCAACTCTCGCAAAAAAAACTCCCGTCAGGCAGTATTCGCTCGTTAAATAGAGTTTTCACGCATACATTATCGACGTGATAGGAAAATTCCGTTAGAATATACATGGGGTAGAAAAGATTTTACCACCGATAGGGATTTGCGTGTTACCTGTCACCTCGAACCTCGCTTGGCGGTCGTGGCGATAGCCGGTGGACTTCGAGCGTTCGAGGTGACAGTAAAAGGCTTGTCTCTAGATTGCGCTTAGTAAAAATCTAACCAAGAGGATATATGGAATTTGTTAATAAAGTAAGGGGATTATATATTTCTGGAAGAGCGATTCGCACACTCGTTGAATTACTAGGTGAGTCGAAGCCAATTGGAGTTAAGATTATGAAATTTCATAAGATTACAGATGACCAGGCTCCGGAAAAATTCTTTATCAATCCAGATGAATGGTATGACTTAGATAGATTTCTTTTGGGAATGAAAGACATTCAAGAAAAAGTAGGCGAAGAAAAAATACGTCAGGTAGCCAATGCGACTATTTATCATGCACCACTTCCGAGCTTTGTTCAGGATATTGTTTCCTCACTCAGACATATGGATAGAGCCTATCAGCTTAATCTTTCCCGTGATGGAATTAAGACTATGCACGATGATGCCGTTGCAAGCGGTAAACACCTAGATGTCGCTGGAAGGATTCTTACTGAACGAATTCCTGGAATTAATAAAATCATTTGCACTAGCACAACTTGTTTTCCTACCTTTTATGAACTCGGCTTGATAGAAGGTTTTGCTCGAAAATTCCAATCGAACGCAGTGGTTACTCTCGATAAGACGAAACCCATGAAAAAATACAACGCTGACTCAAATACTTTCGTTGTGATCTGGTAGGAATTATATTTTAAAGAAGAAATTTCCTTCAATCTTTCTAACCATTTAGTTTTTTAATAAAATCTATAATTTTCTTTATAGAAAGAAGTTGAGAATTTGAAATATCTTTTAGAGTATATCTGATCTTTGATTTTTCGTTTCCGATTTGGATCGTGAGATCGTTAAAACTGATTCCTACCTTTTTCTTAGTTTCTTCGTCAATGTCTCGCTCTATCCCGAGAGGATTCAATGCTAAAAACTTTTGTAAAATTGCTATAGCTTTTTCCTTCGCAATGACCTCGTCTATGGACTTTTGGTCAGAAGGAACTCCATCAATATATTTTCCTTTGTACTGATAATTCAAATGCAAACTATTACCTTCATTCGTCAAGATAACATTCAAATTTGATTGATAGAGAGGAGACACAGGACCGGAAGATTCTTTCAATTCGATTTTGATAGGAATTAAATTTCCGTTTCCTTCAAATAACTTTTCAATATTGTTTTCGGTAAATTCCGACATATTATTTCCTTTTTGTGATTGATGTGATTATTAAATATTTGCAAGCCTAGGCTTACAAATATTTAATAAATTATTTTTTTGCTCCAATATTACTTTGGAACTAAAGCTGTAAAATCAGGATCGGATTCTGCCAAAACCTTTTTAGGTATATAGCAATAACCTTTATCGCCCCATTCTACACCCCAAGAGTTCTTCACAATAAAGTAATTTCCCTTGTATCCTACGATCAACATGGAGTGACCTCCGTGCTGTCCCTTCGGAGCTTCTGACTGACGGAAAATTCCGTCTCTTCCGATTTCCATGAAAGCATCTCCCGTATTCATTCCAAATTCTACAGGATAACCTTTGCTAAGGACTTTTTTTACATCGTCGATACCTATTGCAACAGGAGAGAGCTTAACTTTAAATTGTTTAGCATTCTCATCCATTTCGTCATCACTTGCTTCTGGTTCTTCTGCATCGTTTGGCCATAAACTCGCACTACAAATACCTATTTTTGCAATGGTTTGTGCTGGCTCTGAACCGCCTACTGTTCCATCAGATATGAAAGCATGTGAATAATCTTGGAAGTCTCCCTGGAATTCTTGGAATTTCATCATTGTATAACTGCAAGCCAACTCTTCGTGTTTTTTTCCTGCAATGATTCTGAGCATTTCATAACCATGAGTGGTTGCAAATGCTTTACAACGGGAAGTTTGACCTTGGTCACCCATAGGACTGCAATATTTGCGTAGATCAACACAATCTTTAGAATTTAGATTGTCCAATTCTTTAGGTAATTTGTCCGGTTTGCGCTTCTTGCCTCTTTTTTGAGGAGGGTCTACTACATAAATATCTTTCGTATTGAAATCGTTACCGTATGCTTGAACCAAAGCAGCAAGAGCTTGCGGAGTTAAAAATCCTTGTGGACTAACTTTGCCTTCTTTTTTAAAAAATTTTACCGAAGAGAAAGAGGATTCTGGGCTTGCAGAGGCAAGTTTCTGTTGGTATTCATTCGTTTCACTTTCGTCAACAATATCATATCCATCTTTTTGCATCCAGTCATTGAAAGATTCACCGAAATATTCGTTTTCACCAAATAATTTTTCACCGAATTCTTCATAGTCTTCATTGGTCCAATCCCCGGAGTCTTCATCAAACCAATCATTGTCAATGCCTTCATAGTCATCCCGAGTTTCAAAAACTTCTTCATCATTTAACTCAGATAACTCTTCGCCTTCTTCATCAGAATCATCGTCTTCTTTATCGGACTCGTCATCTTCTTCATCGGAATCATCGTCTTCTTTATCGGACTCGTTATCTTCTTCATCAGAATCATCGCCTTCTTTATCGGACTCGTCATCTTCTTTATCAGATTCCTCATCTTCTCCATCAGAATTTTCATCTTCTGTATCAGAATCATTTTCCTCGGATTCATCGTTGTCCGATTCTCCCTCTTCTGCATCATCAGAGTCATCTCCGGCATCATCAGAATCTTCATCATCTGTTCCAAAAAGTTGAAGATCTATTAAATATAATTCCTTATCTTCCATTAAATCGATGTCTTCCATTATTTCTCCTAATAGCCGAATTTACGAACCATGTGTATATTTCGGATTTGAATTTTCTTTCTATGGATTTCCAATTCACTTCTTATTTCTAATTCCCCCAAAATTCTAATAGTAAGAGGTATATTTTCTATGAGCGGCTAATTGACTGTAAACTGCCCAAGTTATTCTTAAACCGCGTAAAATTTTAAACAAATTAGCGTGTGCAATGTGGAAACCAACTATAATCGCCATAAGAAAAAAAGTGCTAGCTTTGTCTAGTAATTACTTTCCTGTCTGGTTTATAAGAATCGTTTTCAATACTGGGTATTTACAAAATTTTAAACCTTTAATAAATAAGTTCCATGATTGTTCTAGAAGGGATAATTCTGAATATTCAACAAGAAACAGTAAAATCCTAGGTTAGGTCACTTCAACTACCAGTTCATGTTGCAGTTCTTCTATCAGTTCATCTATACTCTTAAAACTCCATGACTATAGATAAACTGCAACATGAACCGCAAGATGAACTGCAACGAGGGGATAAGCGTAGTAAACCAAATCGAGAATTCGCCTTGAAATTGAGCTATCCCTGTCGAGGTCGAGTGAAAACATGACTTATGACATTTAAAAGCTTAAATATAATCGATCCAATCTGTAAAGCCTTAGAGCAAGAAGGATATACCACACCTACACCAATTCAAATTCAGTCAATTCCTGCAGCGTTAGAAGGAAAAGACATTCTCGGTTCCGCACAAACAGGAACAGGCAAGACTGCCGCTTTCGCAATACCAGTATTACAAAAATTACAAGCTCGTCCCAAGACAAATATCTATGGTGGAATCCAAGCTCTCGTATTAGCGCCTACTCGTGAGTTGGCGGTGCAAATTGGAGAAAGCTTTAAAGTCTACGGCAAATTTGCCTCACAAAAATACGCAGTGATTTATGGGGGAGTTTCCCAGAGAAACCAAGAAGCTGTCCTTAGAGGAAAGATTGATATAGTAGTAGCAACTCCCGGAAGACTTTTAGATTTAGTGAATCAAAAAATTGTGAAGCTTCATGGAGTCAATATGCTCGTATTAGATGAAGCAGATAAAATGCTAAGTATGGGTTTTATTGATGATGTGCGCAAAATCATTGGTAAACTCCCACCAAAACGTCAGACGCTATTCTATTCAGCTACGATGCCAAAAGAAATTCAAAGATTAGCGGATGAAATTCTAAAAGATCCACTTCGCATTGAAGTAGCAAGAGTTTCTTCTACCAATGAAAACATTGAGCAAGAACTTTTCCAAGTAGATAGAGGCAATAAAAATCAGCTTCTAATGCACTTATTAAAAGATGAAGCATTTTCTCGTGTATTGGTTTTTTCTCGAACCAAACACACTGCAAATAAAGTAGTAAAAGAATTAAATAGAAATTCAATTCAATCGGATGCGATTCATGGAAATAAAACACAAAGTGCCAGACAGAAAGCTCTTGATAGTTTTAAGAGTGGGAAATTACGCGTATTAGTCGCTACTGACATTGCTTCTCGCGGAATTGATGTGGATGAAATTACACATGTGATTAACTACGAATTGCCGAACGAGCCTGAAGCCTATGTGCATAGAATTGGAAGAACAGGAAGAGCAGGGGCTATTGGAAAAGCAATTTCTTTTTGTGACAAAGAAGAAAGACATTATCTTAAATCCATTGAGCGTCTAGCAAAAAGAACGATTCAGGTTAATGCCGATCATCCGTTCCCGTTTGGAAGTCCTGTTCCTAAAGCAGAGCCCGGCTCAAATGATAGACCACCGAGAGATCCTAGAGATAGACGTGGTGGTGGTGCAGGCGGAGATAGGCGACCAAGAAAGTCAAATGCAAGCAATTCAAATGGTAATTCCAATGGAAATGGTGGTCATAAAAAAGAGGGCGATCAAAATAAATCACGCCCGTCTTCTAGTAAGCCAAAAGGAAAACAAAAAGATTTGGCTTTTTCTTTTAAGAAAAAAGGAAATCGAAGTAAATAAATTGGTTCAGAGGCAAATCATGATTAGTCGGCATTAGAATGCTGGACTAATCTCATGGCTGCTTCCTCCGCTTCCACCACTGCTACTTCCGCCACCGGAAGAGCTGCTTCACCTCAGAACTTCTACTTCCGCCCGAACTGCTACTGCTTCTAGAGGAACTTGTAGAAGATCCGCTTCCCCCGCCACATTTTCCGTTGCAATCGCTTTCGAGAATTTGGCAGAAAAGGAAACCCAAGATTTTGTTATTTTGAGGAACTGTATTGTCAGTAAAAAGTAGGTAGCAGGCATAGGCATTTGTTTTACAGTTATTTCTACATGAATTGACTGAGCCACAGGTATTAAAAACGGATAAGAAAAGAACGAATACTATTAATTTTGACCACATACCGGTATGTTTGGCACATCTTTCAAGAAAGGCAAGCAAAAGTCTAGAATTGAGTTTTTTTATAAATTTAGCACTCTCGACCTTTAAGTGCTTGACGATTTTGTAGCTCTATTTTATCATGGCTTCATAAATTAGCACTCTTAAATAGGTAGTGCTAAATACGAATACTAAGGAGTTAAAAAATATGGCTATCAAACCACTTGGCGATAGAGTTTTAATAGAGCCTAAATCAGAGGCTGAAGAAAAAATTGGAAGTTTATATGTTCCTGACACTGCAAAAGAAAAGCAACAAGAAGGAAAAGTAGTAGAAGTAGGATCCGGACGTTACGAAGACGGAAAGCTTGTTCCTATCGAAGTTAAAGTAGGGGACACTGTTCTTTACGGAAAATATTCCGGCACTGAAGTTAAACAGGGCGGAAAAGAATACTTAATCGTAAGAGAAAGCGATATTCTCGCAGTAGTAAAATAAGGAAGGAATAAAATATGTCAAAAGTAATTGAATACAACGAAGAAGCCCGTAGAAAACTATTAGCAGGTGTAAACAAACTTGCAAATGCAGTAAAAGTAACTCTTGGTCCTAAGGGACGTAACGTAGTTATCGACAAAAAATTTGGTGCTCCTACTATCACTAAAGACGGGGTAACTGTAGCGAAAGAAATCGATTTAGAAGATCCAATCGAAAACATGGGCGCACAAATGGTAAAAGAAGTATCTACCAAAACCAACGATATCGCTGGGGACGGAACTACTACTGCTACTATTTTAGCACAAGCTATAATCACTGAAGGCTTAAAGAACGTAACCGCTGGTGCTAACCCAATGGCACTCAAACACGGTATCGACAAAGCTGTAACCGCAGCAGTTGAATACATCAAATCTAAATCTGTAAAAATCGAAAACAAACAAGACATCGCAAACGTAGGAACTATTTCTGCAAACAACGACAAAGAAATCGGTAACCTAATCGCTGATGCAATGGACAAAGTAGGTAAAGACGGTGTAATCACTGTAGAAGAAGCTAAGTCTATCGAAACTACTCTTGATGTAGTAGAAGGTATGCAATTCGACAGAGGATATGTTTCTCCTTACATGGTAACTGATCCTGAAAGCATGACTGCTACTCTAAACGATCCGTTTATCTTAATCTATGACAAAAAGATTTCTTCTATGAAAGACCTTCTCCCAGTTCTTGAGAAAGTTGCTCAAAGCGGCAAATCACTCTTAATCATTGCAGAAGAAGTAGAAGGCGAAGCTCTTGCAACTATCGTTGTAAATACAATCCGTAAGACAATCTCTTGCGTTGCTGTTAAAGCTCCTGGATTCGGAGATAGAAGAAAATCTATGCTCGAAGACATCGCTGTGTTAACCGGTGGACAAGTTGTTTCTGAAGACCTCGGTATGAAACTAGAAAACGCTGACCTCAAAACTCTTGGTCGTGCGGCTAAAGTAACTATCGACAAAGAAAACACAACGATCATCGAAGGCAAAGGAACTCATAAAGACATCCAAGGAAGAATTTCTCAAATCAAAAAACAAGTAGAAGATACTACTTCTGAATATGATAGAGAAAAACTCCAAGAACGTCTTGCTAAACTTGCTGGTGGTGTTGCTGTAATACATGTAGGTGCTGCTACTGAAGTAGAAATGAAAGAGAAAAAAGCTCGCGTTGAAGATGCATTATCCGCAACTCGTTCTGCTGTTGATGAAGGTATCGTAGCTGGTGGTGGTTTAACACTATTACGCGCTCAAGCTGCTGTTAAAGCTCTTAAACTTGAAGGCGACGAAGCTACTGGCGCAAAAATTGTATTACGCGCTCTAGAAGAACCAATTAGAATGATCACAAACAACGCTGGTCTCGAAGGCTCTGTAATCGTTGAAGAAGCTCGTGGTAAAGAAGGTAACATCGGTTACAACGCACTCACTATGGTATGGGAAGACCTTATCAAAGCTGGTATCGTTGATCCTGCTAAAGTAGTTCGCTCTGCTCTACAAAACGCAGCTTCTATCGGTGCAATGATCCTCACTACTGAAGTTACTATCACAGACAAACCTGAGAAAGACGGTGGTGCTGGTGGTGGAATGCCTGGTGGTATGGGCGGAATGGGTGGTATGGGAGGCATGGGCGGAATGATGTAGTATAATCGGTCGGTTCGACTACGCTCACCGACCGGATACTCCGCATTAGTCTAATGCTATGAAGCCTCATCGGAAACGGTGGGGCTTTTTTTTGTGTTTGTTGGAGGGGGGGTGGTTTGGCTTTCTGATTTTATGTTGTCTTTTGGTTTTGTTTTAGATTTTTTTTGTATTGTTTTTTAAAACGGTTTCTGATGAAGTATGTCTATAATTATTGAGAGGAAAAAATGACAACTTATCAACTAATCATGACTATTCTTGCGCTTACATTTTCAATTGCTGGTTTAATTATAACCGGATTGAGGATAATAAAGAATGGTGTTGTAAAGGAATTAAAAGAAGAAAATGAAAGTCACTTTAAATCTTTAGAAAAATCAATTGATAATTTAGGAATGGAAGTAAAGAAGATTCGAGAGCTAAAGGAAATTCATCAATAATGTTCTTGGATAAAGTATTGTTTTTTCTCTTTGCTCTCTTTATTGGAGTTATCGTATCAGCAGTTTTTTTGCTGAAAGAAATGGAAGTCTATTATTCCTTGTTCATCACAACTATAACAGTAGCAGGTTTTCTTCTTTCTTTATGGTCTTTTTTTAGAAGTAAAGATTGAATTGTCATAGGAAGTAATGAAAGCTTGTTAATTACCTAAAAAAATCCTAGTGAATCTCTTTTTTTCTTGCGGATTATATCCTATTTTGTCTGGTTGTAAGTTTAAAATATTTCCAGATGAAAACTATAACCTACAATTTTACCACACATCACTTGGATTTATACCTGTATTATCGCATTTTAGTCGCAAGGCTTGGTGAATCTGAGCGATTTCAATGGTGGGATAAGAATTTAGATGCTACTGATTCAGAAGGTGGTGGCGCTTTTTTTCAGAAACTTCTACCGGATGATAATCCTAGCGTAGGTTATCTTTCTGCTGTTGAAGCTCCTATTGAATCGGCAAAAGCATTGGAGCTTTCTCGAATCCATCAAGCAAATAACCAAGACATTTTCCTTTCTCTATTTTTATCTCCGCCTGAATTAGAATCTATACTTTCTGATAGATGGTTTCATTGGAAACGATTTCCGAATGATATTCCTGCACAGGTTGCTCGTGTTTTGGACTCGAGTGCGGGAAAAGAGCGATTAGTCGAAGAATTTAAACTCACTACCAAGGATTTACAGAAGCCTAAGTTTGAAGGGACAAGTTTTGGTCTCAAAGTCTTGGATAAGATTTCGGAAAAGAATCAACTTTCTATTGAGAACGTTTACCCCTTGTTAGCCTTGATTGTGTTAGAAAAAGGGGATTGGGTTTTTCCTTACCATGAATGAAGTTATGGGGCAAAATTCATTTATTATTACAAAGCCTCATTTTCATTTGCTGAAAATCAGCTCGCTTCCGAGTGAAACAAAAATCTTTATCGAAAGATATCCATCTGATGGTAAAAGTATTTCTAAAGATCAAATCATTCGCGAGAGATGGTTTGGAAATAAAAGCGATGCGAGAATTAAAAATATAGTCCAAGTATTTCATTCGCGTTTTTTAATATTTCAAAATGCTTTTTCTTTTTTAAAATCTAACTTTACTCTCTTTGGAAATGCTGATTGGAAGTGGATAATTCTAATTCACCTCATTGTCACCGATCCAAATATTCGATGGTTTGCTTGTAAATTTTTACCCACGATTTCAGAGGGATATGAATTTTCTAAAGACCAAGTTGCTCGTGCTATCGAGCCATTGATGGGTGAAAATATTCGTGCTAATACCAGGATTACGTATTCCTCTAAGCTCATTGGTGCTTTTAAATCTATTGGTTTGGTTAGCGGCAAATCAAAATTTGCCAGAGTTAGATTAGAGTATTCTCCGCTTGGTTTTTACTATGTATTGTATTTGTTACAATCCATTCAGTTTGATTTGAATTCATTGCCATCTACCGATATTTACTTAGGATTTTTTAAAGATAAAGATGATTTGCGCTCTGGACTCGATAGACTTGCTGCAAAGGGGTATATCTCTGTTAGCTGGTATGGGGACAGTCCGAGCATTCAATTAAAGCAAATACAGGGAGTAGTGTATCTATGAATAGTGATCTTACCAAAAGACTGAACGATTTAAAGAAAGACATTATCCATCCAGAAGGAATGCAAGTAACGCAATCTCAGAATTATCCGTTCTCTATCTTTGTCTATTCTCCTGAAGAAGAATTTATAATGAGAGCAAAGTTTCAAGAACTCATTTTGGATATAAAGAAAAAGGACATTCAAATTTTAGAAATCAATTTAGCGCATGAATGCATTGAGCTTGCGAAAAATCGAGTCGATGATTGGTCGATTGAAGAAATCATCCAAAGAGAAAAAGATTTTTTGAAGACGATAAAGACTTTAACGATCCATTTCAACTTGTGAATGATCTGTTTACTCCTATTTTAGAAAGTGAAAATGGTATTTCTAAATCCATAATTGAAAAAATAAATTTGTTTAAAGAAAATCTAGAAGGACGTAAAGGTATTGTGTTTATCACTAGAGCCGGATTTTTGTATCCTTTTTATCGGACTTCTTCTCTTTTGAAATTTTTAACCAACACGAAGGGGTTACCTGTTATTTTCCTCTACCCGGGAACTAGAACGTCTGACACTTCTCTCAGTTATATGGGCGTTATGAGTCCTGATTCCAACTATAGACCAAGGATGTATTGATATGAAGATTAAAGAATTACTCGCGCGTGACATTACTGCTACCATTGATCCGGTTATTTATTTTCACCAGAAAAATCCAGAGACTCTCGCTCGTGAAGTCGGTGAATATGTAATCACAAGTAAAAATGATCGGGAAGAAACAGGGATTCATGAACAGTATGTGAAGTTATTAAAGGCAATGTCTTCTTCGTTAGGGACGGATGAGAAAAATCCTGCTTCTTGGATATCTGGTTTTTTTGGTTCGGGTAAATCGTCGTTTGCCAAGCTTCTTGGTTTGTCATTCGGTGAGATAAAACTTCCTTCGGGTAAACTTCTTTCGGATGCTCTTATTGAAAGAGATGATACGGCTAACGCTCATGAGTTCGGGAAGGTTTGGAAAGAGTGTAAGGAAAAATTTGGAAATACGATTGCGGTTGTGTTTGATATTAGTGCAGAGGCAAAATCTTTAGAGCTTCCTTCGTCTGTGATTTATAGACAGATACAAGTAGAGCTTGGATATAGTAATAAAGAAGCTGTGGCTAGGTATGAGTTGGCGCTACAAAAAGAAGGGAGTATGAGCTCTTCTTACAAAAATACCGAGAGCATTATAAAAATGAATGGAAGAACGAAAAAGATAAATCTAAATCACCCGACGAATTTTCTTACATCTATCATTTACTTTATCCAAATGAATTTCCTAGACCAACGGATTGGTTTAAGACGCATTACAATAATCAAGCTCTCAAGGAAGTAGAGGCAATCCGAAGAGCTGCAAGTGACATCAAAGACATGATTGAGATAAGTCATCCAGGTAAGCGGCTACTCGTTGTTATAGACGAGATGAGTCAGTTTATTGGAAAAAACACAGACCGAATGCTCAATCTGCAAACCTTTGTATCGGAGATTGGTTCTTTGTCTGGAAATCCGATTTGGCTTTTTGTCACTGGACAAGAAAAGCTAGAAGACAATGTTCCAGGTATTGAGATTTCTAAAATGCAAGATCGTTTTCCTGCCAAGTTTAGAGTTCACTTACATAAGACGAATGTGAATGAAATTGTAAGAAGAAGAATCTTAAAAAAATCGGACGATAAAAATTCTCATTTAAAAACGCTTTTTAACCAGGAAACAATTAGCAAAATTAAAAACAACGGCTACAACTCCGAGCAAGTTACGCAAGAGGAGCTAATCGACTTTTACCCCTTGCTTCCTTCTTATGTGCCACTTCTACTTGAGATCAGTCAGTCGATTAAGTTTTATTCTGCGAAGGCGCAGGCGGACTCTGCTTCTGTGCGAAGTGTGTTGCAAACGATTTATGATTTGTTTAATAGTGAGAGAACCAATTTCAAAGACAAAGAACTTGGCTCACTTGTCACCATGAAGGACGTGTATGACATCATCGGCTCGGCTCTTGGGTCTGAGATTGCTCTTACGATTGACAGCATTACCAATCGACTGAGTCACGAAATGCCTCATGCGGTTGACATCGCTAGAATCATTGCTATTCTCGAAATGAATTCTGAGAAAGAGCCTGTGACCCGCGAGCTTGTCCAGAGAATGCTTTATTCTCATGTGAATGAGCCTGCTTCTAAAGAATTGATTACGCAAGCACTAGAGAGACTTGATAAAGAAAATTTTATCTACCTTGAGGATAAACGGGGTTACCGCATCAAGGATACGGTCGCTCAAGAATGGGGGAAAGACAAAGCACGATTAGCCGTTAGCGAAGAAGAGATTAGTTTTTTGGTGAATCAATTTTCTAATGAAATATTTGAGTCGATGGCTAGACCTAAGATGTTTGATATACCGATAGAGTTAGAAATTTCTCACAAAGGAAAAGTAGAAAAGAATAAGCCTCTTCCTAAAGTTCGTCTAGACTTACACTATCGTGCGGATGGGCTTTATGATGCGACTAAGGACTATTTTATTTCCGAAAGTCAAAAAGAATTTCCGAATAATTATTCAAAGGAGCGGTTTATACTGTTTGTCCCCGGTGATACCGATAAATCGGACTCTCTTGCTAGAATGATTTTGCAATCGGAGAAGATGTTAAATTTACATAAAGGAAATCTTAGTAAAGGAAAACAAAAAGTATACGACGATGAAAAACGCAAAGTAGAAAATGATAAAGATAGATTTAAAAAAGAACTCTTACAATGTTGGGGATCTGGTAAATTGTATTTTCTAGGAATAGAGTTTGTGTTTAATTATAACAACTCTAGCGATCAATTTCTTGCCAAGGTAAGACAACAATTAGAAAGTTATCTTCCAAAAATCTATACACGATTTAGAGATGCACAGGTAAACGTTACGCAAAGAGAAATTGAGAAATTGTTTGAAACAGAAATCATTTCTCCTTCTCCTGCGTTACTCGATGGAAGTGATGGACTTTCGATATTGACAAGACAAGCGGGGAAATACGAACCGATAGCCGATAGAGGTATCCCTCAGAGGATTTTAGATTTTATCAAAGACAAGGTAAGTGTGAAGGGTGAATTTTTACTTGGTTACTTTGGATCGCAACCGTTTGGTTATCCGCAAAACGTAATACAAGCTGTAGTCGTGGGTCTTCTTCGTGCGGAGACGATTAAGATCAAACAAGCAAATGGACGAGAGGCAACGAGTTACAAAGACGAAGGAATCAAAGACACGCTGTTAAATTCTTCTAGCTTTAAACAAATTGAACTTCAGTCGAATCAGGATATTGAAATAGGTCCGAGGGATAAAAAACAATGCGCTGAATTTTTTGTAGATGTTTTGGGTTTCGCGGGTGTAGCCGTTGATAATAATAGCATTCACGAAGCAATCTTTAAACATTTTCCAAGTCTTGTAGAATCGGTTCTGGACTTAAACAATCGAATTAGTAAGCTAAGTTTGCCCTTACCCGCAGAGTTACTTGACCTTCATCGAAATCTAGATCTTTGTCGAAGGGATAAATCGGTTGCAGGCTCTGTTAAAATGCTAAAGAATTTACTCCCCGAATTAAAAGAAGGAATTTTACTCTTTCGTGAGGCTAAGACTTATTTTACTCCTGAGAGTGAAGAGAGGATTCGTAAATTTATCAATCTTAAAGAGCATGAGATTCGCCAACTCAGTGAAATCGAAGAAGACTTTGCTCTAGAAGAAGACATTCAAAAAATACAAAAGAAATTAGGCTCTGATAAACCGTGGAAGGATTTGGCTGACTTAGTTTCTTCCTACGACGCAATTCAAACTGCTTATAAAGAAATTCGTCTGGGAATAATCACACGTAACCAACAAGAAGTAGAATCTGCCTACTACCAAGTTCAAACTAGAAGAGGCTTCGACTCATTATCCGACAACGAAAAACAAGAAATTAAATCTATCTTAGAATCTTCTTTACAATCGCAAGACAGTGGAAGTCTCTATCCTACACTTCTTTTTATTCGTAACCTAGGAAATCAAATCGAACGAGACAAGGCTCGCGCCAATGACTTGTTAGATGAATTCCTACATCGAAAAGAAGTGAAGCTAGAAATTCGAAAGGTTACTCACAATTTGACCAACAAAGATATTTCTACCGAAGAAGACCTTCGCAAAGTTTTATCTGAACTGGAAAGTAAATGTCTTTCTGAACTTGGGAAAGGATATTCGATTAGGTTGGTATAAATCCCCCTTGCCCCCTGGGGGGGCGGGGGCCAAGGGTGTGGAGAAAGGGGGTAGTAGTTTTAAGTGGGGCTTTTTACTATTTCTTCTTTTTTACAAAAAGGATACGATGGATATGATATGGATGTAAGACAGATGAATGGATTTTGGAAATCACAATTTGTGATATCCAATTATGACAAAGAGATTGGGGACTGGTTTAACCTACCTGCAGCGCTGAGCGGGGGTTCGTTTATGGTTTGCTTCGTATTATTTTTTCTTTTACAAAAATGGATACAACTTTCACAATACCCCCTTTTGCAAAGGGGGAACGGGGGATTATGAACTCTAACGATAGAAAAAAACTGAAATCAGAAGTGGCAGCGCTGAAAGCTGGGCTTATACAATCGTTTACGGATTTTGCGACTACTAAGTATTATCTGGGGATTGCAAATGAAGAGAAGAGGACGCGGGAACTAAGAGAAAAAAAGCCTGTGGAGTTTCAGGAGTGGAAGCTAATACAGAGTAAGCTCGCGACTACTGGAATGAGTTTAGAGGAATACATCATTGAAAGAAGTTATACTTACTTGAACAGGACTTTTTTTCTGATGCGTCTTGAGGTGTTGGGAATTCAAAAATACCAAGTGTTTAAAGGGTTAAAAGCGTCTGATGGTTGGAAGGAATTTAACGAATTCTGTCCGAGTTTATGTAGGGAAGTGGATGAAGGGTATTTGTTTCTGACGAGACAGGTTTCGGACTATTATGCGCGGGAGCTGCCTGGGTTATTTCTAGATGACTCTGCGGATAGAGCGTTTGGGATTCCGAGGCAACTTATATTTACCCTCTACGAGACTTGGAATGAGGCGAGTCTTGCGAATGCGTTTTTGGATGATACTACTGCGGGTTGGATTTATCAGTATTGGAATGATCCTGATAGAGAAGCTATCAACGAACGAGTCAAAGACAAAGGCAAAGTGGCGGGAAAAGAAATTGCCTCGGCGACACAGCTTTTTACTGAGCGTTACATGGTGGAGTGGTTACTGCAAAATAGCCTCGGTAATCTATGGCTTGCGATTTGTCAAAAAAACAAATGGGATACAACGGCGGTAAAGAGAATTGAAGAGTTAAGAGTGAAGAGGGAAGAGCATAATTTAAAGATTGAAAGGAAAATTATCTCTGAGGATACTCCTCTTCCGATAGGAGAGGACGAAGAAGAGCATTGGAAATACTACTTAGAAAGAGAATTAACCAAAGACGAAGTAGAATCAGCGATAGTGTCAATCAAAGAGGCAAAGCTCTTAGATCCAGCGTGTGGGTCGGGGCATTTTTTGTTGTATGCGTTTACGTTACTGTTTTATCTTTACGAAGAAGAAGATAGAATCAAGGCTAATCTGGATAAGGCGCATAAGCCACTTACAAAGTCAGAGATTGCAAAGTCGATCTTAGAAAACAACTTACACGGAATCGACCTCGACCCAAGAGCGGTGCAGATAGCGGTGGCGAGTCTTTACACGACAGCAAAGAAACACGGCAAAATCCGATTATCCCGCATCAACTTAGTCGCAACAAGACCGAGCATCGGAGCAAACACAAGCCCAAAGACAGTAGATGCATTCATAGAGCAATTCTGCACAGAATCAAAAATTCCAACTGAGATGGCAAAGTCTCTTATCACAGTCCTAGGAAAATCAGACGTGCTAGGCTCACTTCTCCAAATCCGAACCGAGATCAAAACAGAGCTAGACAAACAAGGATTATTCGCCCGCGAAAGCGAATCAACAATCTACACCAAACTAGAAGAATTCGTAAACAACCACGACCAAGGCAACGACCTAGGCATCTTCACCCTAGGCACCCAACTCACCCGCGGTCTAAGACTCCTTAGACTCCTCGACGCAAAGTATGACGTGGTTGTGGCTAATCCGCCTTATTTGTCTCAAGTCAAGGTTGATGAAGATGCAAGTATTATATTTATAAATGGTGCAAATGAATTATATGAATCTATTTATTTATTGTTTTAAGAATAGATTAAAGAAAGGCGGATTCTTTGCGCTCCTAACAGCGCATAATTTTCTTTTCATAGAAAAATTTACAAAATTAAGAATGTTCATACTGGAAAATTATACGTTAGACATCTTGGTTCAATTAGGTGTATGGACGTTCAAAGATTTAACACAAACTGGGTTCTTTGCGTTGTCACATGCTTTATTCTTAGAAATGAAGCAAATCAAAAAGAAAGTATGTTCTTTAGAATTGGTAGCGGCAACTTTCGACAAGACCCATATTACAAAGAACCGTATCTTCTCAATCAACCGCCCAAGCGCATCTACCACTTCGACCAACGCAAGTTTGCCGCAATCGAAGGAAGCCCAATGATCTACTGGTGGACAGAAAGTTTCCGCAACTGGTATCTGGGCGCGGATAAGGTGGGGGATGTTGGGGATGTTAAAACTGGAACAAACTCCAGAAACAATGATAGGTTTTATCGAGTATTTTGGGAGCTTTCAATTAAAAATATTTTTATTCGTTTAATAGATGAAGTTTTAGTCAAAAAATATTTTAAATTTGTCCCTCTAGTCAAAGGTGCTGGAACCAGAAGATGGTTTGAACCATTAAAAGATTGCATTTTAATTAACAATGGTATCAATCAATTTATCGAGATACAAGAAAATGCATGGAAATTAGGAGGTGGAGGTGGCGTACAGTCTCCAGATTATTATTTCAAACAAGGAATTTCGTATAGTTACATAGGGGCGAGTGATTTATTTTGTCGAATAAGGAAATATCAATCCGCATTCGATAAAGCGGCATCTTCAATGTTTCCAGATAATCCAAAGAAATTACAAGTAGCTCTTTCTACACGCGTAGTCCCTTATGTAAGTCAGTCTATCAATCCAACGATTAACAACCAAGTTGGCGACATCAAGAATCTTCCCATTCCTGTTGTAGAAAATTGGCAGGACTATATCGAGCGAGCGAGGGTGTTGTATGACGAGGAGTTTTCGCGGGATGAGACTAACGTGGAGTATTTGTATGGGTAATCGTCACGTTCGATACGCCACGAAAGGATGTGGCTACTCAGTGACCAGTCTTTGTCGATGTAGCCTCGTGAAGGTTCGGTCACTGAGTAGTGTGTAGAAGGAAGGTTGTGTATAAAGAAAAGCCACGTATCGAACGTGACCATTCCTGTTGTAGAAAATTGGCAGGACTATATCGAGCGAGCGAGGGTGTTGTATGACGAGGAGTTTTCGCGGGATGAGACTAACGTGGAGTATTTGTATGAGTAATCGTCACGTTCGATACGCCACGAAAGGATGTGGCTACTCAGTGACCGGTCTTTGTCGAGGTAGCCTAGTTAAAGACTGGTCACTGAGTAGTGTGTGGAGAAGGAAGGTTGTGTATAAAGAAAAGCCGCGTATCGAACGTGACCGGACTTTTTTGTAGAGAGAAATTCTATTGGTCTTTGTAGTTGGAGTATAAGTAAAGGTTCGGTCACTGAGTAGTGTGTGGAGAAGGAAGGTTGTGTAAAAAGAGAAAGCCGCGTATCGAACGTGAGCGTTGTATGACGAGGAATTTTCGCGGGATGAGACTAATGTGGAGTATGTGTATGAGTAGTCGTCACGTTCGATACGCCACGAAAAGATGTGGCTACTCAGTGACCGGAATTTGTAGTTGGAGTATAGTAAAAGGTTCGGTCACTGAGTAGCGTGTGAAGTAGAAAGGTTGTGTAAAAAAGAAAGCCGCGTATCGAACGTGAGCGTTGTATGACGAGGAATTTTCGCGGATGAGACTAACGTGGAGTATGTGTATGAGTAATCGTCACGTTCGATACGCCACGAAAGGATGTGGCTACTCAGTGACCGGAATTTGTAGTTGGAGTATAGTAAAAGGTTCGGTCACTGAGTAGCGTGTGAAGTAGAAAGGTTGTGTAAAAAGAGAAAGCCGCGTATCGAACGTGAGCGTTGTATGACGAGGAATTTTCGCGGGATGAGACTAACGTGGAGTATGTGTATGAGTAATCGTCACGTTCGATACGCCACGAAAGGATGTGGCTACTCAGTGACCGGAATTTGTTGTTGGAGTATAGTAAAAGGTTCGGTCACTGAGTAGCTTAATTCTTATTAAGCGTATCGAACGTGACGTATGAGAAAGAGCAGTATAAGGAGAAAAAGTCTATGCCCTATATGTATATATTACAATGTGCGGATGATTCTTATTATACTGGAAGCACGTGGGATTTAGAAAGAAGATTGGAAGAGCATAAGTCTGGCGAAGGTGCCAATCATACTTCTAAAAAACTTCCTGTGGAGTTAGTTTATTATGAAGAATACGATCGAATTGATGATGCTTTTTATAGAGAGAAGCAAATTCAAAAATGGGTGAGAAAAAAGAAAATTGCTTTGGTGGAAGGTAGACTTCATGATTTGCCAAAACTTGCGAAAAAGATTTTTAGTAAAAAGGTCACGTTCGATACGCCACGAAAGGATGTGGCTACTCAGTGACCGGATTTTCTGCAGGTAGAATAGTAAGAAGACTGGTCACTGAGTAGTGTGTGGAGTAGAAAGGTTGAGTATAAAGAAAAGCCACGTATCGAACGTGACGCGGAGTATGTATGATGGATAACAAAGATTATGCGTAAAAAAGAAAACAGAAAGCAAAGAGGTAAAGAAACAAAGGAAGTTGTATTTCCACTTCCTGAGACTAATATACATTTGCCCAAAGGTTATTCTGAATTTATTAGAGAAATTAAAGATAGGATTTCGAAGAAACGGGTAGAGGCAGTTATTGCTGCAAACAGTGCAATGATTGTGTTATATTGGGAAATTGGAAATGCAATTTTACAAAGACAAGAAAAGGAAGGATGGGGAGCCAAAGTAATTGATAGAATGTCTTATGACATAAAAAAAGCATTTCCGGAGCTAAAAGGATTTTCTCCGAGGAATTTAAAATACATGAGAAAGTTTGCTAGTGCTTGGACCGATTTTGCATTTGTGCAACTCTGCGTTGCACAAATTCCATGGCGGAGCAATATAACATTATTAGATAAAATTTCTGATATAGAGATAAGAAAATGGTATGCAGTTAAAACTTTAGAAAATGGTTTTGGAAAAGATATGCTTGCTTTTCAAATTGAATCGGAGTTGCATAAAAGACAAGGCTCTACTGTAAATAATTTTAAGACAGCTATGCCGCCGCTAGAATCAGATTTTACATCCCAGCTTTTCAAAGACCCCTATGTTTTTGATTTTTTAGGAACAGATGACTTACGCTTGGAAGCAGAATTGGAGCAAAAGTTAATCAGTCATATTCAGAAATTCTTATTGGAACTAGGACAGGGATTTTCTTTCGTTGGTAGGCAAGTTCATCTGGAGCTTGGCGATCAAGACTTTTATATTGATTTATTATTTTATCATTTGAAACTCAGATGCTTTGTAGTTGTGGAATTGAAAGCGGGAGAGTTTAACCCCGGTTATGTGAGTAAACTAAATATGTATTTGAATGTTGTAAATGAAACCATGCTCCACCCAGACGATAAGCCAAGCATTGGTTTACTGCTAGTAAAATCAAAAAATAAATTAGTCGTGGAGTATTCCCTTTCCGGTTATACAAATCCAATCGGTGTAGCAAACTGGGAAAGTAAATTGAAGAAATCATTACCGGAAAATTTAAAATCCAGTTTACCTTCCATAGAAGAAATTGAGAAGGAATTAGAAAATGAAACCTAACATACTTAAAGACAATATGAATCATGTTCTTACGATTTCTCTAATCGTTCCGTCGGAGGAGTTTGAATTAAAAGAGATTTTGATTCGGGCTGATATAGACCGCGATGTGTTTAAGACATTTGATGAGGCTACGGTTAAAGCCATTCAAGAAGAAGTGGGATTATCCGCTGGGTTACTTCCCAAGCTGTCCGAGAGGCAAATTGAAAGTATGCGGATTGGTGAGGAAGTTTCGATTGAGAAGTTGGAAGATATTCCTAGTGTTGATTCGCAGGCGTTTGGTTCTTATTTTGCGGATGTGTATCTAAATGGGACTTATAAATGGGAAGCGGGTTATGTGGTCTATAAGGCAAATGGGGTCAAAGATCGAGATAAGATTTTGAACCTGGAAGGTATGTCGCGTGAATTTCTTTTACATCCGGAGACGATTGTTAAGATTAGACGGCATCTCGGTATTATCCGCAAGGTGGATAGAGTTGAGCAGTCTATGCGGCATCTGGGTTTTACTGTTGGAGTGCTGCTAGGTCGGTTTGATGCACAGACTGGTGGACTTGTGGACTTGGCTAGTGAAAGGTTAAAAGAGAAAAGTTTAGAGCGGGAGGAGAATGCGCCTAAGCCGCTTAGTGGTGGGATGTATTTTACTAGTCTTGCGGATTTGCGAAATTCTATTGGATCGAGTGTGAGTATGGTGGATGGTAAGATTATAGAGAGAGCAAAAGACGTGTTAGTCTATAAATTGGGTGAGGTGAAAGCCAAAGAAGTTTGGGATGAAATGGAGATTGCTCTTTTGAAAGACTGTGACGCATCTAGTAAAGGAATGGATTGGGTTAGTTTTTTTCGGGAGCATTATTTTGATCTTCATATTTCTAAGTATGAGAATCGTCCTATTTATTTTCCTTTGTCGAGTGCGAAGAGAAATTTTGTTTTCTATTTTAATATCCATACCTGGACTACAGGGACGTTTGCCTTTATCCTCTCCGATTTTTTAAATCCTGACTTGAACGCTATGAAAGCAAGACTTGATAGCATCCAAGAAGCAAAGACAAAAGCAAATTCTACTGAGGCAAAACAACTCGATAAAGACATCCTTCAATTAGAAAAGTTAGTTTTGGAGTTAGAAGAATTTCGAAATACATTAGATGTTATTAACACGAAAGGGATTGACACAAATCAGTTGGAAGCAAAAGTTCCTTACGTTATGGACTTAGACGATGGCGTTATGGTGAACTCTTCTGCTCTTCATCCGCTTCTTAGCCCTCAATGGAAAAAGCCAAAAGAAATCTGGCAGGGTATTTTAAAACCACAGGGCAAAAAAGACTATGACTGGTCGCATCTTGCTATGCGCTATTTTCCAAAACGAGTCTTCGGCAAATGTAAAGTAGACCCTTCTCTTGCAGTTGCTCATTCTAATTATGGAATTTATAAAGATAGAGATTTGTTTAAAGAGCTTCACCCGGAAGCCGCTAAGAAATGGGAAGAGAAAAATTCTTCCTCAGCGGATACTTCTAGTAATCCAACACCTATGCTGGAAGGCTTTGCTTCTGCGATGCAAACCAAGAAAAGATTACCACGGATGAACACGGATGGACACAGATGAATGGTTCGACAGGCTCACCATGACAGCATTGTCAATTAAGATGACGAGAGGAGTAAATTATGAGTATACTTTATGAGGCTATTAGTTCGTTTATTGATTTGAAAGTGAATCGGGAGTGTTTGGTTTCCTGGATTGACAAAGATGCTTTGTTTACTTCGTATATTGACTTGCTTGATGAAGAAATAAAAGCGGGAAATAAAAATACAAATTGGTTCGGTTTCAGGGATCTTTTTTGGAATCTATACTTTCGCTAAACGAGCTTATGCAAGATACAAAGAAGCCGGATTGTCTGGTTTATATTCCTTACATTGGTGCGGATAATATAGATAAGACTCCTTTTTTAGAAGTCCTCAAGTCGTCGATTTCGATTCCCTCTGATGTGAAGGAATTACTCGACCAAGTGAGTGGTGGTTATCTGTCGCCCGATCAACTTAGAAAAGTTAAGTCGAGTCTACCTGCTAACTTCCAACAATTGGAGTCTATTCTATCGGGGGATAATTTGGATTTGTCGATCTTTGAGAGTCCCAAGTCTGTTATCGAATTTGCTAAAAATCTTCTCTCAAATAAAACTACCCTTTTAGATAATGTAGAGAAACATCCGAAAGGAACTCTATTAAAAATGGAAAAAGGATTTGAGAAAACGTTTGGGTATTTTACTGATCTTACTAAAAAAATATTGGGAGAGAGAGACGAGATTGCAGCAAGGACAAGTGAAGATCATAGCATCTTTCGCCTACCGCTTGGTTTTTTTCTTTTAGGTAGAGAATACGTAATGGACTTACAAAATTGTAAGCCTTATTCGGAAGACCTCGTTCGATTGCAAGAGTTAGGCAAACTATACTTACCCGCTATTCAAGAAGTATTAAATCATCTTAGAGATAATGAGCCTTCTGCGTATCATGACCTTTCGAAAGAAATTCAAGGACTGGGTATATTCGGTGAGGAAATTGAAAAGAGAAGTTCTAAAGAACTTGGTTCGATTGATACTTTTTATTTTGAAGACACGGTTCATCAAACAGAGGCATTTCGCTTTCTGAATGGCTATCAATATGAAAAAGCAATTTTACTTCATCGAGATAGACAAAAATCTTTTTGGAAAAAAAATGACCCGCGCGTTTCTGAGTTTTGGAATTGGATAGAGCTAACAGCTAATCTGGCAGATAGCATTACAAAAACAAAACTTTCTTTCCAACAAACAAAATCGCTAGAAGAGGCAATGGAGCGTTATTCGCAAGAATTGTATAAGATTGATAGAGAGTATCGAAGCTTTGGTAATTCCACAGAGGCTCTTATGCAGTCTTCGAGTCAGAACTACAAGGAAGTATCCAATGTTCGAAAGCTGATTCGATTGGAATATTCTGATTGGCTGAATTTAATCAATCATCATTACCAAAGTATTTGTAAGGCTAATGGCTTTTTGCCTACACAGTCTAGACTCCAACAGAGATTCTTTTATCATAATTTTGTGAGTCCACTTCTAGAGCAGGGAAAAACGGCTGTCTTTTTTGTAGATGCTATGCGTTATGAGATTGGGGTTTTGTTAAATGATAAATTACTCGAAGCGGGAATCAAGTCTGTGATTACTCCTATCTATGCGGAGTTACCTACGATTACCTCTGTTGGTATGAATGCGTTAGTTCCTTCAGAGAAGCAAGGTAGCTTAGAGCCCATTTTGGATAAAGACAAAAAATCCATTCGTGGTTTTAAAGCGGGCAATCGACAAGTATCCTCTGTAGAGGACAGACGATTGATTTTAAAAGAAATAAGCCGACGAAATGTAGAGTGGATTACACTAGATGAAATCCATCGCAACTACAAAGAATTAGAGCCTAAACTCAAATCGAGTCAAATTCACTGTTATCCACTCTTTAGAAATTGATGATGCGGGCGAAAATGGATTTTTATCTAAAGGATTTGATTTCTTTGAAGATACGATTTCTAAAATAAAAATTGGAATTGAGAGACTGAGAGAATCAGGGTATGAGAATTTTTCTATTGTTTCCGATCATGGTTTTATCCAATATGAAATTGACTCGGAGCATTCTAGGTCAAGGAGTGAGAGTCCTGTCAGTTTTCGTGGAAGAGGCGTTATGTGATTCAGGAAGATAAGATTACTTCTCCTGAATATTCTGGTGTCAATGGATTCTTTACTCTATTTACATTCTCCATATGACTTAGTTTTTTTAAAAGAGCCTAAAGTGTTTAAGGACGCACCTACAAACAAGGGTTTCTTTCATGGTGGAAATTCTTGCAAGAGCGGATAATCCCTGTTATTACCATTTTGAGTGACTCTAAAAAACAAACACAAATCCCACAAGTCAAGTATGAAATTGAGGCAGAAATTAAACTGAGTAGAGATAGGCATAGTTTAGAACTGCAAGTTGTTTCCAAAAATGACAATGTTTTATTTAAAGAAAATCAAGTTTTGCTCCTTGAATTACACGAAGTAGAAAATGTAAGAATTCGAATTCTACAATCCAATACTGTTAAATTCTTTACCAATGAAGTCGAAGTAGAGCCTAATCGTAAGTATTCACTTGAGTTTGAAGTGATTACTCCAAGTGAATTTGTATTTCAGGAGAAAGCTTCTGTTCGAATTTGGAGTCCCTCTCTGAAAAGTAAAATTGAGCCTTGGATTTCCAATGTGAAAATTCCACTTCGAGGGAACACAAGTGCAAATGTGGAAACAAAAAAAGAGACTGTAATGGAAAAGTGGAGAAAGAGGCTGTCACAAATCTTCCTGCCAACCTGGAGAGTGATATACAGATTATCCTCAAGACCCTCCTTTCGTCTAGCTCAGGTATGATTACAGAAATAGGAATTCATCGAATCTTTGCAGATCCAAGAAAATCAGCAAGAGCTTTACGGCAATTCTCTATTTTCCTCCAAGACCGTTCGAATGAGTTAGAGTTTTCTGTTTCTATTGAATACAGTGGAGAAGGGAAAATTTATAAACTAGGTAATAAATAAAATGAATGACAATACAAAGAAAATGATTTTTGAAGAGCTTCGAAAAGGCACTGTTCCAGAAGAAGGGCATCAGGCATTTGCAGTGGGAATTGAGCCTGTATTGAATGAGTTACAAAGGAATATGGAATCGGTATCTACTGGAGATAAAAAGGAAATATCAAATTTCTGCGAGGCAATTATGGGTGTGGAAAACTTTTATTTCTAAATATGCACTCTCTCTTGCTCGGGAGAAAGGTTTTGTTACTTCCTTTGTTGTTATTTCGCCTAACGACACTCAGTTTCATAATTTTCAAGTTGTCTATCATAAAATCTGTCAGAATTTTCAAACGGAGTCTTCTAAGTCTGTTGGCGTATTGGCTGATGCACTCGATAGATGGTTTGGTAGAATTGAAGATGCTTTGATTCAAACGGAAAAACTAAGTTATGACGATCCCAATTTTGACCAATCTGTGATTCGCCGCTTTGAAACAGAATTAGTTAGTCTGTTAAAGGATGATGTCTCGCAGGACTTTATCTCTGTTATCCGCGCTTACTTCTTTGCAAAACAAGAAGGGGACATTGCTAAGTCCGGTCAACTGCTTTCGTGGTTGTCAGGAAGTCCTAACGTTAGTGCACAGGCTAAGAAGTCTGCTGGTATCAAAGGAGAAATAGATTCAAAAACGGCACTTACTTATTTGAAGGGAATACTAAGTATCCTCAATAGTGCGGGTTACAAGGGTCTTGTGATTGTTCTAGATGAGATGGAAACAATTCTAAGAGAGAGGCGAGATGTAAGAGAAAAGTCGATGACGGGGCTTAGGCAAATCACAGATGCCGTTGAGAGTTTTAAAGGTTCTCTTTGGATATTTACGGGAACAGAAGAATTTTTTGATTCTCCTAAAGGTGTGAAAGGTTTGCAGCCTCTCTATGATCGGATTGGTTTTAAGAAAATTGGGGAATTCGTGAATTTGAGACAACCTCAATTAGAATTAAAACCTTTAAAAGAGGATAGACTTTTAAATATTGCTATTCGGCTAAGAGATATTTACCCCACTGAAAATAAAACAAGAATCAATCAAAAACTAGACAATGATTTTTTAGAATTGTATGTAAAGAAAGTTACAGTAGGGTTTGCGGGGCAAATCGGAGTTGTCCCTAGAAATTTTATTCGTGATTTAATTAACCTATTTGATATAGTTTCTGACAATGAAGAGTTTGATCCAGCGAAAGAATTAAAAATTCCAGACGTTTCACAGGAAGAATTAGAAAGAGCTTCTACTTTAGCCGATGATTCTGAGGAATCTCCTTATATAGAGGTAAGTTTTTAATGACTGCCTTTTCCAGATTTCATCCGAGACTCCAACAACAGATTGTAAATGTTCTAGGTTGGTCAATGCTTAGACCAGTGCAAGAGATTGCGGGTAATACAATACTTGACGGGAAAAACTGTGTTATCCTCGCTCCAACTGCGGGTGGAAAAACGGAATCTTCTTTCTTTCCTGTGATTTCGGAAATTTTAACAAATCCAAGCGAGGGGATACGGGCTATTTATATTTCTCCCCTCAAAGCACTTCTGAATAATCAGGAAGAGAGAATCGAAGCCTATACTAAGATGGTTGGGATTTCCTCTTTTAAATGGCATGGGGATGTAAATCAATCGGAGAGAAAGAATTTCATACAAGAAGCTTCCGAAATTTTACTGACTACACCTGAATCTCTAGAGGCGATGCTTGTATCGACTAAGTTTCCTAGTCAAAAGTTGTTTGCGAACTTGGACTTTATTATCATTGACGAAATACACGCGTTAGCCTCTGTTGATCGGGGCTCTCAGCTTATTTCTATTTTAGAACGGATTAAATTCAAAAGTAAAAGAGACTTTCTTCGAATTGGTCTTTCGGCTACTGTTGGTAATCCGCGCGAGATTTTAGATTGGATGCAGGGTAGTTCTCTGAGAGAAAAGGAGATGGTTGATCCGCCGCGCGAGCCTTCTAAGAAAAATCTATCCATTTTCTTTAATGAAAATAATCCTGAACTTTTAAAAGAATCAGCAAAGCTTACTAAAGAGGGAAAGAGTTTGGTATTCTGTGATTCTAGATCCACTGCTGAATTCTTTGGAACCTATCTCGGCAAACAAGGAATAGACGCTCATGTGCATCACTCTTCTTTATCATTGGAAGAAAGGCAGAGAGCTGAATTAAAATTTGCTAAGAGTAGTAATTCTTGTATTGTTTCTACTTCTACTATGGAGCTTGGAATTGATGTCGGTGACTTGGATAGAGTCTTACAAGTAGAAGCTCCTAGTAGTGTTGCTTCTTTTTTACAAAGAATCGGTAGAACCGGAAGAAGGGCTGGCTCTATTGCTACTATGTCTTTTTTAATTGAGCAGGAGGAGAATTTATTACAAGCAATTGCTCTTGTAGAACTTGCTCGTGCGGGGTGGGTTGAGAAGGTAAGATTTTCCAATCGTATGTGGCATTTGTTATTACAGCAGATAATGGCGATTTTGCTTGAGTATGGTGGAATTAGTCCTGATTCTCTGAGAGAAATTTTATCTAAGCCATACGCATTTTCTGGAATTTCAGTGGAGGAATACGAAGGATTTATACATTACCTAATAGAGAAAGAGTTTATCTTTTTTGCAGACGGGCTTTATTCTATTGGAACAAGTGCGGAAGAGGAATTTGGAAGACGAAATTTTATGAAAATTCTTTCTGTCTTTCAATCTCCTGTTGAATTTCAAGTTGTCACTCTCGCTGAGAGGCTTCTTGGTAGTATCCAAAGAGACTTTGCTGAAAAATTAACTCCGAATGAGAGTAGTTTTATTCTTGGTGGCAAACCGTGGTTAGTCAGACATATTGACTGGAATGGTCTTCGCGTGATAGTGGAAACTGCACCTGCAGGAGCGAAACCTAAATGGTCTGGGTTTTTACCTAGACTTTTGCAATATGAAGTGTCAAGGAAGGTAAGAGAGATTATCCTCTCTTCTGAAGAGTATCCTTATTTAAACCCGAATAGCAAAGAAAAACTGCAAATGATTCGAGAGTCCAATAGAAGTATTCTAACTGGAACGGAACCAATTATTTTTGCGGATGGTCAAGATACGATTATCTATACTTATGCAGGTGGGTATGTAAACTTTACTTTGCGATTTGCTCTTATGCATGAATTGAAAGTGGAGATAGTTACTTCCAATGAATTTATAAAATTTAAAAAAGGTTCTGTTAAAGTGGAAGAAGTTGTTGAGTTGTTTCACAAATTGAAAGATCCTTCGTATTGGGAAGCGGATGAATTAAGAAGTAACCTGGCGAAAAATTTTCCGAATTATAGAATTTCGAAATTCCAACAATACCTTCCTGATAAGTATTCTAAAGAGATTTTGGGGCAAATCCTTTTAGATGTTGTGGCTACTCTGCGTTATCTGAATGAAGTATTGTAATTTTCTATGACCACCAAACCCTCCGGCATCTCAACGCCAACATACAACTCTATCCTAAAAGACATCTCCCTCATCTACGAAAACGCACAAAGTGAAGGAGATGGGAATTGGAACAAAACGACATTATTCGCACATTGGAAGATTGGAGAAAGGATAATCGAAGTCGAACAAGGACAAAAAGAAAGAGCGGCTTACGGCGATATGGTGCTCAAACAATTGTCGAAGGATTTGAATCGAAAATTCGGGAAAGGATTTTCTGATAGGAATCTTCGTTATATGAGAAAGTTCTACCAAGTGTATAAATTGAAGGAAGTGAAAACGCAGTTATCTTGGAGCCATTATCGGGAATTGTTGCTTTTGGATGATTCTGCTGTTAGATTTAAGCTAGAAAATCAGGCGATTAAGGAAGGGTGGTCAAGGGACGATTTACTAAAACGAGTTAAACTTGCCTTAGCCGGTAAGAGTGAAAAAATAGAAGTTAAAAATAAAAATGAGCCAATAAAAGACAGGTTGAAACGACCATTGATGAAGCTGTATTTATACCGCAGTTTGCAAAAATTTTCGTCAGATTTGGAACCGACGGTTCCAAATCTGGATTTAGGCTTTTCAATTCGTTTAAAGGTTAATAAGAGTTATGCGCTAATATCTAATAACGGGAGTGATTTGAGTAAACTCAAAGTAGGCTCAGTGATTGAGTCGAGGAAGAAGGGTAGTTCTTATTACTTTGAGCCAGTCTCTAGCAGCAAAGAGATGTTTACCTACAAGGCTTACTTGGAGCGAGTCGTTGACGGGGATACTTTGCTTGTCAATATTGATTTGGGCTTTTCGGTTTTCATTGAGCAACGACTGCGGCTACGAGGATTAGACGCTCCTGAGCTTGGGACAAGTAAGGGCAATGCCTCGAAGAAGTTTGTTGAGTCGAGGTTGAAGGATTGTGGTTTTTTGATTATTAAAACTCACGGCTCGGACAAATACGATCGTTATTTGGTGGATGTTTTTTATTTAAAAGGTGAGGATAATGAGGATAAGGTTCTGCGGGACGGGATTTTTTTGAACAATGAGATATTGGAAGAAGGATTGGCTTTGTTGGTGTAAAATCCCCCTCTTTCCCCCTTTCGCAAGGGGGATGTTAGTATTAGCCGCTACAGCGGAAGTTCAAAGTTTTTGTAAGAACTCAGAAAAGGTCTTAAATGGAGCATTGGCGAAGTGTTAACGCGAAAGAGCCTGAGTCCGCCCCCATTTCTGATGGAAATGTCTAGCAGACCTTCGCTCCTTCCGCCTGAAGGGCTAACGGAGCTTCGTCGGGCTTTCTTTTCTTTCTTGCTTACTTCTTTCTTTTCTTTTTTATCAAACTGCGACCGAGCGGTTTGGAGTTTGCGCATATTCTCGCGCAAAGGGGGGAAGAAAAGAAAGAAGTAAGAAGATAATCATCCCCCCACGGGAGTGGAGATAATAAAGATCACCCTCGCTGGGAAGCGGTAATAAAAAATAATCCCACTATGGGAATAGAAAGTAAAGAGAATCTCAAAAGTGTGGTTCGATACGCTTGCTCGGATGCTGCTACTTGGTTGGTGAGCTTGTCGAATCCACACCAACCGAGTTGTAAAGTAAATGGATAATAAGGGTTAACCTTATGAAAAGAAAGTCCGACAACGACGATGCGTTAGGGATCGAACGGTGTCATCTTTTTTAATCTTTTTGAAAAAAGATGACAAGAGTGAGAGCCCGACGCGATAAGTCGGTGAAGTTAAGCAATCATGCAGATGATTAAGCAAAAGGAAATAGTCGCGGAACGCCCAGACAAAACGCAGCATCTATCGGTGCAATGATCCTCACAACCGAAGTTACTATCACAGACAAACCTGAGAAAGACGGTGGTGCTGGTGGTGGAATGCCTGGTGGTATGGGCGGAATGGGTGGTATGGGAGGCATGGGCGGAATGATGTAAATCATTCTCGTTCGTGTCGCGCGATGTAGTAAGGACTTGATGAATCAAGTCCCTACGTTAGTCGCTAACGCAAGCCTCACTGGAAACAGTGGGGCTTTTTTTGTTTCTATAGCAAAAATATCGCTCTTATCGAACGGTGATACATCTCACCATAAATAATTCTTTTCACTTTAGTTCGGTAATTTTTTCTAAATGACAGGTGGACTTTATTTTGTTAAAATGATGGTATCTTTACTTGGGTGTTAAAGTAAGGGAATTTTTAGTCTAAAGCGTAAACGAAAGAGTCAATTGCTAAAGACTATCTTGGAATAAAAAATGATTCAATTGCCAGGCTATCAGATTCTTGAAAAATATATGAAGGCAAAAAAATGCAATCTTTAGGGGTATGCATGAAAATCGCTCTGTAATTATAAAGTCCACTTCGTTTGGCTCAATTGCGAGTAAGGAAAACAATCAATTAAAATTTGAATACGAAATTCTAAGTAATTTTCAAAGTCCAAATATTATAAAACCAATTGGATTAGAACAATTTGGAAATAAAGTCTTTTTAATATTGGAAGACATTCATGCTAACTCCCTGGTAGAATTAAGAAAAGAGGATAATATAGATTATTCTGTATTTCTTGACATTGCTCTAAAAATTCTATCTGGACTTTCGGAGATTCACAAACAAAACATCATTCATCACGATATAAAGCCTGAAAATATAATTTATAATTTTCAAACAAAAGAATTGCGAATCATTGATTTTGGAAGCGCAAGTAATTTAAGGAAGCAAGATTCGGTTACTTTCGGAAATTCTTTAAACAGTAAAAATCTTCCCTATCTATCACCAGAAAAACTGGAAGGATGAATCGAACGGTAGATTATCGAACAGACTTTTATTCTTTAGGAGTTACTTTTATAAATTAATAACTTCTAAATTACCATTTACAAATGAACGCTCAATCGAAATGATTCACTCTCATCTTGCCATCACTCCCATTTCCCCTATGAAGTGTCTAACGTTCCAAAGATTCTTTCTCGAATCATTATGAAGTTATTGGAAAAAATCCAGAAGAAAGATATCAAAGTTGCTTTGGGGTAATTCATGATTTACTTCATTGCAAAAAAATTTTAGAGACAAAAGGAGAAAGTTATCTTCGCACAGAGTTGTTTAAGTTGGGCAAGGGAGACTTAACATCTATTTTCGAATTCCAGAAAAGTTATACAGAGAGAAAGCGAAATTTTAGAATTATTTTTACAGTTTAAAAGGTTGAGTCTACGGCAAATCAAAGATAACCTTGATCAGCGGCTATTCAGGTGTAGGCAAATCATCTCTGATACAAGAAATTTATAAACCTATTACTGCTTCACATGGATATTTTTAAGTGGGAAGTTTGAGCAGTTTAATAGAAATATTCCATTCAGTGCAATCATTCAAATTTTTACTAAAATAATTCAAAATCTTCTAGGAGAGAGCAATGAAAGCATAGAAGTATGGAAAAGAAAAATATTAACTGCACTTGAGGCTAATGGCAAAATCATCACGGATATTATTCCAGATCTAGAATATGTCATTGGAAAACAACCAGATTATCAGGAACTAACGGGGCAGGAGAACTTGAATAGATTTTTTATCGTATTTAAAAAATTTATAAATGTATTTACTGCCAAAGAACATCCAATCGCAATCTTCATAGATGATATGCAATGGGCTGATAGTGCATCTTTAAATTTACTCAGTAATATATTAAAAGATTCTAATATGCGATATTTCTACATCATGCTTGCCTATCGATACAATGAATTGAATTCTACTCATCCTTTCTCTCAAATGCTCATTAATTTAAAGGAAGAGGGTATTCAAATTGAAGAAATCCATTTGCAGGCTCTAAAAATTGATAGCGTTGCAACGATGCTATCCGATACATTACATCTTCCAACTAACAGAGTTAATCTTCTCGCTACAATTCTATTTCAAAAGACTTACGGGAATCCTTTTTTCCTTGTAGAGTTGCTCAAAATGTTATATGCAAATAAAAATATCTATTATGATGAAAATAAGAAAATTTGGAAATGGAATATTGAAGAAATTAAGAAACTTCAAATTTCTGATAATGTTATAGAGCTTTTGATTCATAAGATTCAGACATTACCAAAAGATGCACAATACCTTTTAAAGCTTGCTTCCTGCGTAGGAAATATTTTTGATTTAGAAACATTAGCAATTATCAGTAATCGTAAACCAAATGAAATATTATCAATACTTAAAGTTGCCATCGAAGAGGAGTTAATCAAGATTATCCAAAACAATCATCAAATCTTATTTAATGTAAACGATGAAAATAAGGATATTATTGGAATAAGTTTTCAATTTCAGCATGATAAAGTAGAGCAAGCCTGCTTTGAAAAATTGACATTCCAGAAAGAAATCGGATACGGTTTACAATTGGTAACCTCCTTCTTGATGCGGATTTGCTTTCTGAGAATGATGACAGGTTATTTGAAATTATCGGTTATCTAAATTCAGGGTATCATATTATTACGAAGGAAGCAGAAAAATGTAATCTCTTAGAATTAAATCTTAGAGCATCCCTGCAAAGCAAAATCTTCAGCGGCATACAATGCATCCCTTGAATTCTTAAGTATTGCCATTTCATTATTTTCAGAGAAGTATTGGATTGAGAAATATTCACTTGCATTCACTTTATTTTCGAATACTCGGAAACTATTTATCTAACGGGTAATTTGGATTTGTCGATTGAAACGATTCTAGCAACAATTCCAAAATGTATAAATGATATTGATAAAGGAAAATTTTACAATCTGTTGTTAATCATCTATTCCATTCAGGGAAATTTTAAAGCCTCCTATGAGATTATGATTAAGTCTTTATCAATGTTTGGAATTGAAATTGGAAGGAAAAGACAGTAATGAATTATTTTTAAATGAAGTAGAAAAGATAAAACAAAAAATGGGAAATAGATCTTATTCTGATTTAATTCATCTTCCTTTGAATGAAGATCCAACTCAAGAACTGATTAATACAATCTTAATTGGTTCTGCTGCGACTACCTATCAGTATGTTCCCCAACTATTTCCATTCCTTGGTGCAAAACTAGTGAATATTTATCTTGAATATGGAAATATGAAAGATTCTTACGGTTATTCTGCCTATGGTATCGTAGTGGGGGCTTTCTTTGGTGATTATCGTGCGGCTTATCAATGTATATCGTTAGCTTACGATATAAGTATAAAATACAATAATCTTTCTTCTAAAACAAAAGCATCAAATATATTGGCTAATTATGGTAATCCTTTCGCGCATCCGCTTAAGCTTTCCGAGAAAATTAATCTAGCTGGAATTAATTCAGCTTTAGATTCCGGGGAATTTGAGCATGGAGGCTATTGTCTTGCAAATCATCCTGTAATTCTATTCCTAGAGGAGCCTCTTATTAAAATTAAAGATCTGCTACCCGAACAATTTTCTCTTGCGAAAACTTTTAATCATTCTATCGCATTCGATATTTTAAAATCTGTAGAGTTTATTTGTGAAATTTTAATCGAGGAAGCAGAAGATGAGAAAGAACTCTTAGAGAAAGAGAAAGTATTTGTCGATTCTTTTTCAGAGAAAAATGCTAATTGGCCTTTCGCGATTTACAAAGTAATAAAGCAATTCTCTAACTTTTGTATGGGCTTATACGAATTATGTTTGCAGGAAACAGATGAGGTAGAAAAACTTCTTCCTTATATCAGTGGAACGCCCTATGTTGTGGAGCATAAGTTTATTCAGTCTTTGGTTTATACAAAGCAATACAATTCTTTATCGGAAGTAGAAAAGAAAATTTGTTTAGAAGCGTTAAATAAGAATTTGACGCAAATGAAAGTTTGGGCAAATTCTTGTCCTGAAAATTATTTGCATCAAGTTCAGTTAATAGAAGCAGAGCAGTTTCGTATTAACGGAGATCTATGGAATGCTCTTAACTTCTACGATTTGGCAATTGAAAATGCTAAAGATCAGGGCTTTATACAAAATGCAGCGCTTGCAAATGAGTTGGCCGGTATAATACTATTAGACGCTGGTAATTTTAAATTAGCCGCACCTTATTTGATAGATGCTTTTAATTTGTATGAAGCATGGGGCGCAAACAAAAAACTTTTTCTCTTAAAAGAGAATTATTTTGTCAGGCTAAAGGAGTTAGAGTTCTTGAAGATAGGTTCTGCCTTCTATAAAGCCTATAAGTCTTCTGAAGATATTTACTCCACCGATGCAGTCGAACAAATTGATTTACAAACAATGATTCAGGCTACACATGCAATTTCTAGCGAGAAGGACTTTGATTTACTATTAAAGATTGTAATGAGAATTCTATTGGAAAATTCCGGTGCAGATAAGGGCGTGATTTTAACCGTTGATAATCAACAGGCAGAAATTAAATTCGTAAATGAACTTGCCTGTCTTATTCTAAATCATGAATACAAATTTAATAAATCAAAAACTACTGAGCTTGCGAACTCTGTTTTAAACAGTGCCTTCAGAACAAAGCAACTAGTCTTATTGGATAATGCGTATATGGATGGGATATTTACAAATGATCCTTATATCCAGAAGAATCATTCTAAGTCTATTCTTTGTTATCCGATATTTAACCAGAACAAAATTCGTGGGATTGTTTATTTGGAGAACACTTTAGCGACTAACGTATTTACAAAAGACCGAATTCATATTTTAAATTTATTGTCAACACAGATTGCCATATCCATTGAAAATACAAAGTTTATAAAACAATTAGATGAGTCCAAGAAAAAAGCAGAAGAAGCAAATGTGATCAAGTCTAATTTTATAGCAAACATAAGCCATGAAATTAGAACTCCAATGAATGGAATTATGGGAATGAAGTCTTTACTCGAAGGAACAAATTTAGACGAAGAACAACGAGAATATTTGCGCAATATCGGTGTTAGCTCTGAATCTTTGTTAGTCATACTAAATGATATTCTTGATATTTCAAAAATTGAATCAGGAAAAATAGAAATTGAAAATATCTCATTTGAATTAAAGCAATTAGTAGAAGATTCGATTAATGTAATAAAAAGCCGCATTACAGAAAAAAAATTGAACTTTGAATTTCAGTATGATCCTGCCCTTTCTAAATACATTATTTCGGATATGGCAAGGTTACGGCAAATTCTTATTAACCTTTTAAGCAATGCTGTTAAGTTTACCTTTTTCGGGAAAATTGAACTTTGTGTTCAATTGATTGGAAGAATGGATAAATATATTATAATAGAATTTTCGGTAAAGGATACAGGGATTGGTATTGAAGAATCGAAATTGGAAAAAATATTCGAACCTTTTATTCAAGCGGATAATTCTATTACCCGAAAATATGGAGGAACTGGACTAGGACTTTCTATTTCAAAGAATCTTGCCAATTTATTAGGAGGAGAACTTAGTGTTAAATCAGAATTAGGCGTTGGAAGTATTTTTACACTTCGGATGAAAGTTTTATTTCATGATAATTTTGAATCTATTTCAAATTCTGAAAAGACATTGCAGGCAACGGAAGAAGAGTCTACTAAAAAGATTTCTATTTTATTAGCAGAAGATAACTTAATGAATCAAAAAGTAATTGTTCGATTGCTTCAAAAAATGGGATTTGACGTAGACTACATTGCGACCAATGGAATAGAAGCAATCAATATCTTTTATGAAAAGCAAATAGATATTATCCTCATGGACATTCAAATGCCAGAAATGGATGGAATAGAAGCAACCAAGTTTATAAGAAGTAAATTCCAGGAAATAAAACAACCCATCATCATTGCCCTGACTGCGAATGCAATGGTTGGTGATCGAGAAAAATACATTGAAGCAGGAATGAATGATTATATCAGTAAACCCGTTACGCCTAACGATTTAAAAGAAAAGCTGACTTTCTGGAAAGGAAAAGTGTGATTTGCCACAGAGGCACAGAGACACGGAGAGTTTTGTAAAGAGTTTGGTTTTCAAAAAAATAATTATTAGACAGGATTAGTAAGATTGATAGGTTACAAAGAGAGTTTACTTGTGCACATAACTCCTTTGTCATTTCTCTGTGTCTCAGTGCCTCTGTGGCAGATATTTAATTTTTAACTCACAGATTGAACGACTGTTCTTACTAGTTCGGGGATAACAGGGAGTAAGTCCTCGGGGGATTGAAAGTGTCGGGCGAAGGTTGCTTCTTTTTGGAACAAATCAAAGTAGTCTTGCTTTTGGGAGTCGATGTTAAAATAAATCAATTTAATTCCCGAGTTGATTACTTCGCGCATTGCGATGAGAGTGTCGTCTAATGCGTCTTTGCCGGAGTAGTTGTCTGCACTCGGTCTACCATCTGTTATCAAATAAAAATATTTCATCTCTGCATTACTTTCTAAAAGAGTAGAGTGAATATAACGTATAAAATCTCCATCTCTATTGGCAGAGTCAGACACAAAAGAAGAAACAGACTCAATCGTTTCAGCCTTATAAATATTGGTCGAAGTTGCAGAGTTAAACGCGTATATGTTTACATTCTTTGTGATATAAGATAGTGCCTGTGCAAATATCATCGCAAATGCTTTTTCAATATCTAGGATTGTATCATACTGCATCATCTCTTTAGGCGTAAGATCAAGCATGATGACAGGCATTCCATTTACCATTTTAGGAGTTCCCGTCTTGTTGATTGGTTGAATGAGCATATCCGTCGAGCCACTAATATCTAGACCAATGATAATTTCTACCGAGCGAGTGTTCTCTCTAAAAATATCTAAGAACTCAACAGAGCCAATACGAGAAGGGTCACTTAAAATTTCTATGAGCAACTCCATATTTAACTCTCCTTCAAACGAAGAAGTGTCCTGCATTTCTTGCACTGTAGGAAGAAGAGCGGATAATTCCCGTAATACTTGCTGTGAGATATACTGCCACTTTCTAAATTTCTTCATATAAAAAGAATCAATATCTCTTACTCTAAATTCTTTTAACTCGGTCAGTCTAGTTCTAGACTTTGTCTTGGGGTCAATCGAGTATATCCGCTTAGTGCGAGGCTTCGGATTTTTCTTTTTGCCTTCTTTCTTTTGTGGTTCATCGTCTTCGTCTAAATCAGAATCGGAGTCTTTTGATTTGCCTTTATCTTTTTTTCTCTTTTGATTCTCTGCTATTAAATCATCTGCCTTGGTGCGATGCGACAAATCAATAGTGCCCGCTTGTGAATACTGTTCCCCTAATTGCTCTCGTAAAATGTCTTCTTTGTATTGCTGAATTTTATTTGTAAGACCGGGTGCTAATTGCAAGACCTTCTTCGTCTTCCATTAATTCCGAGAATACCGGCAATTTATTTCTCTCTAAGAAAGCTCTTGGATTTTCATTGTATTCTTTGTAGAGTGCATCTAACTCTTCCTGGTTAAGCGGTCTTTGCCCCTCGCCGTTTTCAGACTCAAAAGAATGAAGTCCCGTTGGAAAATATTCAGGGGAAGCAAGACTTGCAAGGGCTGTATCAGGCCAGTATTTTAAAATTTCATAAAGCTCGCGCGATACCGGATAGGCAGAGAGTGGATTTCCAATATCAATTGACTTTAGTCTTGTGATAAAATATTCTACCATGTCTTTAAGATTACTAAACCTTCCCGAATAAAGACCTGAATTCATCAATTCAGAAATTGATTTTTGATAACTCGCTTGGCTCTTCGCAAGATCGTTGTTACCCGCTGCTTCATCCATGATGTAAAAAACTAGATTCATCGCTAGATTTTCAGGATTGCGTAGATTCATAAAGGTGAAGTATTCATTCATTGTATGAAGGAGTTCTTCTATTTGTGGATGTGCTTTGATTTTTACTAAGAAGGATTCAATTCTAAAGTCTTCCATCGCGTTCATGATAATTCTAAACAGGCTTGGCTTTTCTAATTTTGAAAGATAATACGACAAATCAAATTTAAAACTACCCCCGATGATATGTCCGCATTCATGCAAGGCTAACGCGATGTATATCGTTAGATTTCGATTCTGTTCAATTGGATGAAGTGGATCGGAAAAATAACTGATGAACGGAGGGAGAAATATCGATTTGCCGTCGGTATAGGCTCCTAAGTCTCCTTCTAGAATTGAAATAGAGCCAACGAGTGGCAGGACAACTGCGTGCGCGTGAGGGGAAGCAATTTCTAGACTGATGCGATACCAATAGTCAGGAAGAATAGCTTCATTCATTCTCTCAGGCGCAGTCTTAAATACTTCCATGAAAGATTCATAGTAAGGAATGAAATTTTCCTTTGAAATGGTTTCTAACGCAGTATAAAGATTATCCTCCATCTTAATACTGATGGCAGCGCTTTCTAATTCTTTTAAACCAAACTCATATTCGGTAAACTTAGCATAGAAGGGGAGGTGGATAATAAAACGTAGCCTTTCTAGGACTGGATTGTGAATGAGTGTTATGTCTTTGAGTCTACCCTTAGCCGCTAGAGGAATTTCATCTAAGTATTTGCAGATATAAGCATGATCGTCATCGCAATACCTTGTCATCTTCATGCCTCTCTCATTTTTTACCTGACCGAGTGAAATAAAAATATACTCATAAAAAGTAAATCGCATGAATTCTAGTTCTACTCTTTGCGAGTTTGTTTCTTTTTTTAACCAATCAAAGAAAACACTTCTTCGCTTCACAAAACTTCTATCTACTTTTAGGGTAAGTAAAAGTCTTAATACAACTTTATAGAGTTTAGTTTCAAACTTTTTAAACTCCATCTCGGCTACAGCATTGATTATATTCTTGATGAGGAATTTCTGAGTAGCCGCATCTTCTCCGTAATAATCGCGAATCGCTAAAAACGGAGGAGAATTTAAGATTGTAAATATCTGGGGGATTTTGTATTTATTTAGACTTAAGGTTGCATCCCAGACAAAGGATTGCATTTCATTTTTCGGATTCCCATAATTCTGTAGAAATTGTTTAAACTCTTTTAGTTTATCTTCGGGGAGAATCTTCATTACCTCCCAGAGAGACAGGAGTCTTTTAAATATTTCTCTTTCATAACTCGACTTTGCACTCACTGTCTTCTCAGGATAACGAGTAGAAACCAACCGAAGCAATTGCAAAAAGAAAAGAGGATTCTTTAGATTCTGAAAGGCTCCGAATAGTTCCATTGTAAATTCTTTCCAGGCAGATTCATTTACTGAAGTAAAAATAAAACGATAGACGACAGGGTCTAAGAAATACTTTGTCATTTCCATTGTATCATTTATATTGCGAGCGGCTAAGAAGTAGTTGACTAACTTATTTGCTAAGTCCTGGAATACTTCTTCAATTGGTTTGTAATTAGTTCTAAGTAAGAACCATCTATCACTCGAGCAATAGCTTAGATAATCACTCAGTAGCTCTGGCTTTTGTTCGCCTACTGCAAAGAAACCTCTCTCGAATACTTCGTATCCTTCTTTGTCAATGGGGACTACATAAAAGACTGACTCCATTTGCCTGTATTCTTTAGAAGACATACTGTTTGCAATCTGACTTAAAGTAGAAGGAGGGATTTCTAGAAGACAACGTCTAAGGATAGTTTTTAATACTCCCTCTAATCTACCGGGTGAAGAGCTTTTTCTGCGGGTTAGAAATTTCTGAAATCCTTCTTCCTTTAATAGCTCTTCAAGGAGGTAAAGACGATTTTCCTCAAATAGATCGCTTGCAACTAGGTAAAATAATTCAACTGCTCCCGAGAAATTATCCGAGAGAATTTTCTTTGTTTCGGGAGAAAGTAGACTTGCTAGTTTTTTCTTATCCATTTTGACGAAGGAGTGAGTCGGTAAGCATTTTTGTATTGTATTTAGCTGTGTCTGCGAATAGTCTCATATTTTTAGCAATGAGAGAGACTAGCGAATAAGTGGTATTTTCCCGTAGCTTTTTATTTCTAAACTGTCCGTAGCAGATTTGATCAATTACAATTCTCACAGCATAAGACTGCGCCAAATAACGATTCCACCCTCTGTTGATTAATTCATAATAGGACTTGAGCGCTGCCACTTCAATACGCGTAGAGCTTTCATGTAAACTGAGTAGCTCTAAGTCTTCTTTTTCTTTTAAGTCCGCAAGACCGATTTTTTTTAAGAGCGGAGACTCTCCCGTATGCGCAAGAGAGAGAAGTAACTCGGTAAACCTTGAAATCATTCTGGCTAATTCCTGCTCGGAGAAAGCGTTAGCTGCTAGAGTCTCCAAGTCTTGCTTTTGATTGGGAGAATTCGATTGGAAAATGCTTGTCTTATCGTAACATCGGTAGATATAAGCAGGAGTTTCTTTCTCTGCGGCTCCGGTAAAGAAATCATACCAGGAAATTTTTCCATCACTCGCTTCTTCTCCTCTGTAGAATTTTAAATTCTCACCGACTGCTCTCCAATCCAGTTTAATTCCAAACTGTGAGTCCATTATCTTTGTTCCGGGTAATCCTGATTTGGCTTTACTCGAAGCGACTAGGGCTTTAAAGTCTGCGCTCCATCTATCATAATGTAAATGCACAAAGCGATCCGCAACCGATTCTTCTAAGTCTCTAGATACCATATTATTTGTCGGATTATACGAAATAGCCCCCCAGAAACCTTTTTGGGCTTGGATCATCATTCCATCCATTCTATCTATTGCGGCTCTGTCATCAAAAGCAGAGTTCATTCTTTTTTGCACATCTTCTTTTAATAGATTAAATTCATCTCCGTAAAAGATTGTCCCTTCAAGCATAGCACGAACGAGTGGTCCGTTTTCCTGTGCGGTTACACTGACTCCATCTTGCGAAGTAAGAATCGGAAAAGAAATAATATGAGACTCAGTAGTTCTAGAAGAGCAAGTCTTTGTATAAACTTGTTTCCCAAGTATATTTGAAATTTCTAATATACTTTGTGTTTTACCTACACCCGGCGGACCGTCAATCGCTACATGCAGTCCTAATTTATAAGCAAGCAGAAGTCTCTGGAGTTCGTCGAGTCCTTCGTAGCTTACTTGGTTTGCGACATAGAATTTTTTATCACCTGTTCCATTGCTAGATGCTTTTGGTTTAGCGGATAACACTAATTTATCGCGAATACTCTCTACTCTTTTCTGAAAGGATTTTTCGGATTGGAGAGAAGTTCTTTGAGCTATGATATCTAACGCTTTTTTCTTATCCAGACTAGCTTTTGCGAACTCGGCTAGAAGTAATTCCATGCCTGATTGAACCAGATTCTCATCCGAGAGTAACGCAGAATATAAATACAAAACCATATCCTGCACGTCTTTAGCGTCACCCGGTAGATACAAGGACTTTGCGGCTAGTTTCCACGAATTTGTCCATTGACCTAAAGTTTCAGTGGGAATATTTAATTCTCGAACGCTATTTACAAAGCTTTTCTTTTCTGTGATCTTAACAGTCTTGTCTGTGGAAAGAAGAGTCAGAATGTTTTTCAGAAATATCTCCTGTTGCATCGGTTTGTCTAAATTCATTCCTCGATTTATTATTTCTTTGTCAATTTTGTCTAGGAAAATTCAATTACCGTGTTGCAACCTGAAACTGATTACTAGGCGAAGGTCGCGAATACATGGAGCGAAGGGTGGAATTAACACTGATAAAAGAACGATAAAAAACGATATGAATTCATACCAAATCACGATTATTAAATCAATATCGTATCGCTTTATCCCGTATAACGGAGCTCTCGGTGGCAATCTTTAAGAGTCCTGTCAGAGAATAAGCATCCTGTTTAATAATCGATTGACTCAAAGGATAGGAGTTGTTGCTATAGTAGTATTGCCCCTAAAACCATGACTGTAAGAGCTACAAAACCCCAAAAATCGAAGAAGTCGACTACGGATGCTACTGAAGCATTCGATTTAAAAGAGATTTTACAGAAAATGCCAATGTTTTCTACATTGACTCCTGAGGCATTAGATTTAGTCATCAAAATCTGCCAAAAACGAAAGCTTAAAAAAAACGAAGTCCTATTTAAAGAAGGGGACGCAGGTGATTTTGCCTATATCATTGAAACCGGCAAGATTGAAATTTATACAGAAATGTCAGGCGATAAAGTTATCTTTGCTACAAAAGGTGGTGGGACAATTATTGGAGAGCTTTCGCTTTTAGATAAAGCTCCTAGAATGGCAAGCGTTAGAGCCATTGAACCATGTAGAGTAGTTGGAATTGGAAGCAAAGACTTTATGGAGCTTTTGACTACTCAGGCTTCTATTACAAATGGAGTATTACAAGACGTAGTCGCTCGCTGGAGGCAAAATGAAGGTATCCTCAAGAATCGAGAGCGCGAACTCCAACAAGCCAAACAATTAATTGAAGATCAAAGACAAAAGTCAGAAGAGCTACTCCTGAATATCCTCCCCAAAGCCGTCGCAGATGAATTAAAAGTAAAGGGAGCGACCCAACCGCTTCATTATGATTCAATTACTGTTATTTTTACAGACTTCAAAGGCTTTACCAAAATAAGCGAACAGATGAGTCCGGAAGAATTGGTCGGACAATTGGATTATTTCTTTTCTGCTTTCGATGGATTAGCAGACAAATACAAATTGGAAAAACTAAAAACGATAGGCGACGCTTATATGTGTGCCGGGGGGATACCAACGGTTAACCGCACTCATCCGGTAGATGCCTGTCTCTTTGCTCTTCAAGTTCAATTTATCATGCAAGAAACAAAACGTAAGAAGTCTGAGCAAGGTCTTCCCTTCTGGGAATTACGTTTAGGAATCCATACAGGTCCCGTTGTTGCAGGAGTGATTGGAAAGAAAAAGTTTGCTTATGATGTTTGGGGGGATGCTGTGAATACGGCTGCTCGAATGGAATCAAGTGGAGAGCCTGGTCGAATTAATATTTCCGGTAAAACCTATGAACTTGTAAAGGATTTCTTTGACTTTGATTATCGTGGAAAAATCGAAGCCAAGAACAAAGGCAAGATTGATATGTATTTCCTAAACAATATCAAGAAAGAATTTTCTGCCGATGAATCAGGCAGACTACCAAACGATAAATTCTGGAAGCTATACAATAAACGCTTTTGTTAATTCAAAAGAAAAACAAAAATACTCAGCCTTTTCTTTGAAGAAAAAAGGGATCAAAGTAACTCACGCTCAGCGCTGGGAACGTAACCCTGCGTAAGGTGAATAAACAGAAAATACTTGAAACTATGAACCTAAAATAAGTAAGAGTAGAATAGAATATATTCAATTCCATGAAACAAATATTAGTAGTCGATGATTCTGAAACTAGCATCTTATATCTTCAATTAATTTTACGTGACTATGAAGTGATCTTTGCTTTAAATGGCAATGAAATGTGGGAACGGCTAAATGAAAGTAGCCCCGTATTAATTTTAATGGACGTAATGCTTCCTGACGCCAATGGCTATGAATTAGTAAAGCAACTATCAAAGACTGAGAAATATAAAGACATTCCAATTATTTTCCAAACAGCTAAGAGTTCTGGCGATGATTTAGAAAAGGGATTCGAGTCAGGAGCAGTAGACTATATTCGAAAACCGGTAGACAAGAAAGAACTTAAAGCCCGTGTGAAGTCTGTTCTGAAAATAAAAGAGCTTGAAAATGAACTGTATCAAAAATCGATTACGGACTATTTGACTGGAATTTACAATAGAAGACATTTTTTTGAAATTGCAGCAAAGCATTTAAGTTTTTGTCAAACTTTAAAAAAGAATCTAAGCATTGCCCTTTTAGATATAGATTTTTTTAAAAAGATCAATGATACTTATGGTCATGATGCAGGTGATTTTGTTTTAAAAAAATTCGCAGAGATTATTGGACAAACAAAGAGACCTAATGATATTCTGGCTCGATATGGTGGAGAAGAGTTCATTTTATTGTTCTTTGAAACTGATAAATCGGAAGCTCTAAAAATTTTAATCTCCATTCAAAATGCAATTGTAAATAAAAAAATAGTATTCCATGAATTTGAAATTGAATGCAAGTTTAGTTGTGGTTTAGTCGACTTACAAGAATTTGCCGATATGCCTCGAATTGACGATCTTATTCGGGATGCGGATAAAAGAATGTATACTGCAAAACTAACTGGAAGAAATAGAATTATTTATGAAGGCTGAATCTCCACTAAACTATTGACTTGAAAGATAGCCTTATTATTTTGATTAATATTGAGAACAAGTTGCATTATATATAAACTATAGAAAATATTTGACGACAGCTATCTATTTATTTAAAAAGAAAATGAGACGTATTTATTCTATCTTAGCCATTTTGCTAATTGAAAGGTCACATTTAAGTTAGGATTCTAAAGAGGATAATGTTTCAGTATTATGAAAAATACTAGTTGATATTTGGTGCAAAATATCTTACCTAGAAATTGCATAAACTCTTAGTGTGAAGGACATATGTATGAGAAAGAAAATTCTTTTAGTAGATGATGATGAAATATTTCTTGAATTCATTAAAAATGCATTGGAGAAAAAAGACTACGAAGTCTCGACAGCAGATAATGGGGAGGATGGACTCAACAAATTTAACAAAAATTCTTACAATCTTGTAATTACCGATATTTATATGCCTGTAATGGACGGTGTGCAATTTATAAATAATCTTTTATTATTCGAAAATAAACCCGTCATTATCGCTCAATCCGTCCAGTCCGATATGCACTTAGTCATTGAACTCATGCAAAATGGAATCTATGATTATTTGCTCAAGCCTTATAACATTACCGAATTATTTTTAAAAATAGAAAAAGCCTATGAGATGGCAGAGCTAAGAATTCTAAAAGAGAATTTGGAAAAAGAAAGAGAAATTCGAAATGCCCATATACTGAATTGGAATAAATGGAAAGAAAATATTCTGAAACGGGATCAAGATAAAATTGATGGAAACTTAATTGGGAGTATCCGCACTTCTTTTAGTCAGGGAACAGGGATAGGAACGCTCTTATCTACAATTGACATTCTAGAAAGAAAATCGAAAGAAAAAGAAAACCATTACGAAGTCAATAAATCATTGATGAAAATTCTATTTGAAAATGCGAAGAGTGCTACTCGCATCATTGAAGTATTAGATGAAATTGATAGAATTCAAACTAGTGATTTGGAACTTGAAAAACATTGTATTTCGGATGTGTATCGGATATTAAATACTGCTTCGATCCAATTAAAAGACTTTGAAAAATTAAAAAATCAAACTCTTGTTATGTGCGAAAATAAATTTAGATACTTCTCCTCCCAGGTCAATATCAATCCTGATTATTTAGAAAAAGCTTTCAAAGAATTGCTTTTGAATGCAATTAAGTTCTCAACAGACAATAGCAAAATCTATATCCTTTTTGAAGCGAAACAAAACAGTATACTCATTTCTGTTTTGAACACTCCTACACATGAAGGAGATATTTATGGAATTCAACCTGAATATTCTAATATTATATTTGAACCATTTTTTAGAATTACAAAATTAGTTTATGAGTCCATTCCTACTTTGGATTTTGGGCTCGGTCTTACTATGGTAGATAAAATAATTCTAAGACATAACGGAAAAATCAGAGCGAACAATCTACGTAGTTACCTGGATACAAATGAGGATGGATCCCCCAGCACCCTTGTGAATTTTGAAATCGAAATTCCGATTTCAAAATAACACGAAACGGTTATAGTTTACAAAATTTTAGCCAATTAAAATTCATAGAGACAATTAAAATCTTGTTTGAGCTCATTAGAGGAAACTATGAACTATTTAGATAAATCAAAAGAAGAACTGATTCAAGAAATACAGGTATTGCAGCAAGAAAAGAATTTCCTGAAGACGTTTTATGAAGACAAAGACAGACAAGTAGATACGCAGCTTAAAGAAAGCGAAGAAAAATTTAAAACTATTTTCGATAAAAGTTTATCTGCTATGATAATCGCAGATGATCTCGGCAATTATTTAGCTGTAAATCAAGCTGCCTCGCAACTCTTTGGTTATTCAATGAGTGAGTTTGTGCAAATGAATGTTAGAGATTTAATTACTGTCAGTGATCCAAATGCCAGCGAACGATATAAGGAGTATATTAGGAAAGGCGAAGAGATTGGTGAATTTAATTTTATTTCCAAAGACGGTATTCCTAAAATTGTTCAATACCAAGCAATTCGACTGAAACCCAATTTTAATTTAAGCATTTTGATGGAAATTACCAAACTTAAGCAAGTAGAGCAAGAATTAAAAATAAATATGAAAAAGCTAGAATCTCTAAATAATACAAAGGACAAATTCTTTAGCATTATAGCGCATGATTTGCGTAATCCGTTCGCAGGAATTATAGGTCTTTCAGAAGTCGCAGTAACAAAGCTAAGAGAAGAGAAAAAGAAGAATCAGAACTTCTGAAATATATGGAGTTAATTTGCGCGGCCGGTAAATCTGGATTTGATTTATTGGAAAATTTGATGAAGTGGGTAAAAACTCAAACCGGAGAAATTGTTTTTAATCCAGAAAATATTTCTATGAATTATCTAATCTCTCACGCTATTGCAATCACCGAAGGAAATGCATATAACAAAAATATAACAATACAGAGTCAACTATCCGAAAATGATATAGTCTTTGCAGATCAGTCTTTAACGAATACAATTCTTCGAAATCTTCTTACAAATGCTATTAAGTTCACCCATTCTAACGGAAAAATTACAATCTCAGCAAAAGAGAAAAATGATTTTTTTGAAATTTCAATTTTGGATTCAGGTATAGGTATTGATCCAGCGAATTTACAAAGAATTTTTATTTTAAATTCCCAGAGTAGTAAACTCGGCACAAACAAAGAAGGAGGAACAGGGCTTGGACTCATTCTATGCAAAGAATTTGTAGAAAAACAAGGTGGAACTATTTGGGTAGAAAGTGAACTCGGAAAAGGAAGTAAGTTTACTTTCACTTTACCAAAAGGAAGATGAAAAAAGAATAATGAGACTGTATAGTTTACAGATAATTAGCTGCTTGCAATGAGAAGTGAATAAGTAAAAAGATTTACAAATCTTAAAGTTTTCTTCATCTATAGGAAGATGCGTTTTAGTAAGGTTATTGATTAATAAAATGAGAGTATTTCAAAACATAAAAAAGATTCCTATCAGCAAAAACATTCTGACTTTGATTTCAATAAACTTGGTAATAACCTTGATAGGATTAGAAGTTTTATCGTTGGCTTTCTTTTGGTTTCAAGAGAAAAGTTTTTATTATAATAACACCAAGCCTACACAAAAAGTTTTTTTAGAATTGGAAAAATCTGGATTCAATCTAAATGACTCTATCGGTGGAAGTCTTCATCCTTTTTTAGGTTATGTAATAAGACAAGGCATGAATCCATTTAAAGAATTTGGAATTAATGTAAACAACTATGGAATGTATTCCAAATTCGATTACCCATTTATAAAATCTAATCAGAATCAATTTATAATTGGTACATGAACATTTATTTTTATTAAAACAGGGATTAGAATGTTGGGAATTTTATCAAAGTAAAGTAAAAGAGTGTGATACGGAAATCGAAAAATTATTAAATGAATTAACCAAAGACAAGGATAAACACGATTCTTTAAACCATCCTAAAAAAATAAATAGTCACAATAAACCCGAAATAGAGGATTTGCATGGTAAGCTGCTGATGTTAACTAATGGAGTGGATATTAGCGTATTACCCGGACTAAGTGATTTAAGTTTTATGCAAATAATTTCAGAATTAGGAATCAATATGGATAGATGGAAAAGTTCAAAACATTTCGTATCATGGTTGAATTTAGCTCCGAGTATTAGTTCTTCTGGAAAGTCAAAGAAGAAGAAAAAGAAGAAAGGATTTAATTATGCAGGTCAAATATTTAGAGAAGCCGCAATGCGCGGTGGGAATAGCAAGTTTTTATCAATAAGCAGTTTCTATAAAAGAATCAGAGCAAGAAGTGTAGCTAAAGTTGCAAATGTCGCAACGGCAAGAAAGATCGCAGTATTATTTTACAACTTATTAAAACATGGACTGAATTATGTAGAAGAAGGAATCGAGAAAGCTGAAATGAAATTCCGAGAACGCTCAATCAAAAGTATGGAGAAGAGAGCGCTGGATCTCGGATTAACGGTCATCTTTCAAACGATTAAGTAGCTGGTTCGTTTATAGCTTGGCTGATGTACCATAGCTCTTTTCCTGTCATATAAGGTTTGTTGAATGGGATGTGGGACATGGATAATTGATTCTATTATTTTGTTGAAACAGCTATTATATGAATATAAGGAATTCTCAAAATATCGTGATGGATATAAAATGAGGTATCTGGAAAAGTATCTTTGAATAGAGTCTTATAATCCTCTTCCTTGCGGATGAATTGACCTCTATCTTGAAGAATAATCTTTCTTGCTATCCAAGATTGGTTGGAAACAAGGATATTATCAAATGAAACGAATCTTCCAGCTTCTTTTAATGCTTCCCTCGCAGTATGGAATAATTTTTTACAAGATTCATCAGGGAGATGATGAATCAACCCACTTGCGAGAACAAGATCGTAATAGTTTTTGTTTTTAAGATTAGAAGATTCAACTAGCTCACAATTCAGGTTTATTTTCGGATTTTTTCCATACAATTTCTTTGCATGATCTATGTATATTTTAGAAGCATCATAACCTTCGTACTCTACATCACCTAGATATGGAATGATAATTCCTATTCCACAACCAATATCCAAGACCTTCATATCTTGAAATGGCTTTAGGTATGTAATTACGAAAAATTGACGACCTTTTTTTTCTCCAATCATTTGATTGAATAGATTGAAGATAGATGAATAAGATAAAATTTTTTTCATGTTTTTAAATTTGATGATATATACAAAACATTCAAAGAAACTTACTGGTAAGAATTTTTAGTAATAATAAGACTTCTACGAATAAAAGTCAAATAAAAAAACCATTTCATATTATTATCTTATCTTGAATAGATTTATAAATTGTCTGATACTTTTCAAACGAAATCCAATTATGAACAGGTATAAATACAAAACTCTCTTTTAATCTTTTTGCATTGGGTAATTCAACTCCCTCTATGGATGCTAGATTCATTAGGTTTGTTGCACCTGTTTCTACTCCATTTCGGAATAATTCATTCCTTACAAAATCTAAATCCTCTACAGGAATAACATACTGCCAAAATGTATGTCGCTTATTATTTTGTGATTCGGTAAGATTCAAGAATGAGTTCTTTCCCAAAATACTTTTTCCTGCTTCCACTGCAATTGATATGTCTTTTAATCGATTAGTAATTAGATCATCGAGGTTATCAAGCTGTATAGAAATCATCTCACATTGAACACTTGCTATATCTTCGAAATAAAAATCTGAAGTTTATTATGAATAAAATACTTAATTCTAGCTCCAAGTATCTGTTCAAATTTGTTGCGATTGAACTTTTTAATCAACCAGAGTAATGGATATACAAAAACTGAAAAAGGAATTCTATTTAAGCTTATATTCCAAACCAATGTTGTTTGAATTATCCTAGCTATTCGACGAGGATTAGGTTCTATATACTTAGAGACTTCTGATTCTAATAATTGTACTAGCTCTTTATCCTTAGTTGCAACGAAAGCACCATTGTATCCATCTACATATTTAAGGAGAGATGCACTGTATATAGATGCGTATCCAAAAGAACCTAAAAATTTACCATTATAACTTGCAGAGATATTGTGAGAAATATCCTCTATTAAAAGAGTATTATTCTCTTGGCATATACTAGCAATTTCCTCAATATTGGGAACATATCCAAATAAATAGGTTAGAAGAAAACAAGGAGGTTTTGTTTTCAGCTTAGTTTTAAGATCATTTAAATCTACACAGAAAGTTTCTAATTCAATATCGACAAAAACAGGTTTATGTCCTAAGGTTTTGATAACTTCCAGCATAGGACCAATTGTAATAGGTGTGACAAGTATTTCACTGTTCTTTGGAAGATTCAGTGAAACTAATATTGCATGAAATGCAGTCCTCGCATATGGAAATAATACAACATTATCGTAATTAAACTTCTTACTAATTTTTTCACACAAATTTTTCTTTGTATAGAATTGGCGTCTCGCAATTCCTTTAGGATTTACTAATGAATGAAATAAATAAACTAAATCCTCTCTTACAGAATGTCTTATTGATCCTCGGCTTATTGGCATTATTTTTATATATCCTTACTTAAATTATTCTTTATCCACTGCATAGAAACCCTATATGAGTTTGCTGCTATAAGTAAAGCTACAGTGCTACCTGGTATTTCTGGAAAAGAGGAACTATCAATCAAGTAAACATTCTTCAATCCATAAACTTCCCCATTAGGATAGGATTGACCTTCTTTGGGTGATAAACTCATAGGTATAGTACCACCGTAATGCCAACCGCCAAGTTTATTTCCTCTAAAAAAATCTGCTATTTTATTTCCTAAAGGTATGGGTAACATTTTAAGACGGTTCCAGTTTTTTAAGACTGATTTAAGAATCGAACTTTGATATTGAGTATTATCCATTGATTGTTCTTGCTCCTGAATTATCATTGAATATCTTAATGAACCATCAGATGATTCATCTGTATTCATTTTTATCAAAGTAGACTTTCCAATTTTAGAGTGTACAACTGAAATTGCAAAGTAAAATGTATTCCTAAAAAGTTGTGCTAGAGCACCTTTAAAAAAAGGAAGCTTATTAGAAATTGCTTTAATTATTTGCTCGTTAATCGCAGTAATTTGAGTGTGGGACCATGTATAATTGGTGGCTTTTGAATTAGTTTCCATAAAAAATTCTGGAAGATTAGCATCTCGCCTGATTCGAATCTCCTTTTCCAGTGTGAAACCGATTCTTATAAATGCATTTATATATCCTACTGGTGATTTTAAATAGTATTCACGAGTTCCTACACCATACAAACTTCGATCTACAATACCTGTGGTATTTATGCAACCTGCCCCAAGAAATACTGAGTCATATTCGCATGACAATTCTTGTAAGTGATCCTGGTTTTCATATAAGAGTTGTAATTTATTTCCCATTTTCTCTATCTTTATAACATAAACAGCTGATTTATATACTATTCTTCTATCCAATTTCAAATCATTAAAAAAAGTTGCAGTGCTAAATATCTTTGCCGTCTCTAAGTTTTCCTCGGTTTGTTTTGCTAAAGCAATTCTTGAGTATCCTAAAAGGGTGTTGTCCTGTTCTAAACTTTGATTGTTATTTAAATTCCCATTACTTGGATATAATGGAAATTCTTTTTGCAATTCATCATCCTCATATAAAAGATTAAATTGAGAAAGTACTGCTCGATAGTCTTCTGATCTAGGTCTACTTGCTTCTGGCCAATCAGTTAAATCTTGATCTTTAGGATAAAAAGTTGCTCCACTATATACTGTACTGTAACCACCTAAAGCATGACTAGAGCAAATTCTCTTAGAATCTAGTTTAATACTCCATCGATTGTCATTAATTCCATAGCAAAAATATGAACCTTGCTGAGTTTTAGCATTTGGAACTGCTATGTCTGGTTGATCAATAAATCTTGTTTGAAGTCCTATATCAAATATATGTAACTCTAGATTTTTTTCTTTTGATAGTGCTAGTGTTGCACCAAATCCTGCGAATCCTGTTCCAATAATAGCTACTTTCATTTTATTTCTATAAGATAGGGCGAGGAATATCTTTAATTTTTTTACATGGATTTCCTGCGTAGAGACTATAAGATTCCGTATTTTTACTTACAACAGATCCTGCACCTATCATACAATTTTCTCCGATAACAACTCCAGGTAAAATTGTACAATTAGCCCCTATCCATGATCCATCAGATATTTTCACATTCTTTACTTGGTTGTATATTTTACTTAGGTAACTATTTGAAGGTGTTGCTGTATGTGTAAAAATTACTGTATTGTGTGAGATTGTAACTAGATCTCCTATCTCAATCATTTCAGCATAATTTGTATCACATATTACATTAAATCCAATATAACAGCCTTTACCAACCTTTACCCCACATAGACGCAAGAGATAAGCCCTCATATTTGAAAAAGGTATTAAAGACATCCCTACCATCATTAAATACCTTCTAAGAGCGGCTATTATTAATATCATTTTTTTTTAATTCATTCATTTTCTATTCTACCTATTTGTGCCTGTTAAACCATCACCTGAAATATTTTTTTCCCAGAGACTTCCTCTTCCTTCCAAGCACTTGTAAATTCTTTATCTTTATTAAAATTAAATACAACCAAATAACCAGTCTCATGGTTTCTGCTATCCAAATATCCTGCCAATTGTTATAAGCCTTCGCTATGATAGCTCTCTTCATACCACAGTTTGAGTTCAATGATATACTCTTTTTTATTAAATGTGACAATCATATCACTACGGCGTTCATAACTATGTTGTGGCTCCAGATAGTATAATCCAGAGCCGTTGATGATGGGTTTGATAAATGAGATGAGTAAAAGCCTACCATGTCTTTCATAAAATTCTAAATCTTTTTCTGAATAAGTGTTCTTGATAAATTCCTGAAATTTAAGTAAAGTTTTATGAATATCTAGATTTCCAGAAGTATCTAAATAATTGCTCTCAAAGTGGTTCTGATTTTTTAAATAATTAGCAACTTCCAACTTGGAAGATATATAATTGTATAAGAAGATTTCAAAAATCTTATTCGCTATTGCTATCTTTCTAGTAATTTGCATTTCACTTCTCCCATTACTATCTCCTATTCTACCCCAAAAATTAAAAGCTTAAAACAAAATCGGATTGCGTTTCTTTCATAATAAGGTGTTATGAAAGAAACTGGGTAAAATTTTTTATGCTCAAAATCTTAACTAATCTTACTGAGTAGTTCCATACTTCCACAGGGTCTACCTGTAAAAAGTAGGAAATGTGTAAGAATGGAGATAGAGGAGATATTGGGATAACGATGTTTATATTCTTTTTCCCGACTAAGTGCAGGTAGACCCTCGGCTTTAGTTTATTTTCTTGATACGATTATCTATCTTGTATTTTTCTATGATTTTTTTTCCGTTCTTCTTTCTTGGCTACCTATCGGTTGAGGGAGTTTATTTGCATGAATTAAAAACCCAAAGCCTAGCTACCGCATTAAAAAAACTTCCTGAGTATTCTAATAAAGAGATAATAGTTTTATCCTTTGCAATTCAAGGAACAAAACAACCTCAGCAATTATTGTCTTTGAATTATTTTTTATCCATTGGACAAAAATTTGACATGGTAATCAATATTGATGGATTCAATGAAGTGGCTTTAACATTCATGAACAATCGAGAAAAAGTTGAATTATCTATGCCATTGGCAGATTTAACTTTGCCGCTGATAAATATGGCTAATCATACTTTGTCTACAGAAGAGATGAAAGCCATGATTCAAATCAATCAAATAAAAAATGATTTAAAAGCAAGCATTGCTAGATCAAGTAATTGCTGGTTTTCTTTGTGCTATTTAGTTACCTCTACTCAGACAAAATTTTTAATTAATTCCTATCAGAAACAAGCACTTGGATTTATTTCAGCAAGAGCTATTTCGTCGAGCAAGTCTGAAAATACCGATCAGCCTTCATTGATTTATTATAATAGACTAAAAGAAAAATTACCTGATTTTCTCGTGATTGAAAAAAGTGTGGCAATTTGGAAAGACTCTTCTTTATTTATGCACCAAATTACCACAAACAACGGTATAAAGTATTTTCATTTTCTTCAGCCAAATCAATATTATCCCACCAATCATGTTTTTAGTGAGAACGAAAAAAAAATTGCATTTTATGCTGATTCACCCTATACAGAAGGTGTTATAAAAGGCTATCCAGTATTAATCTCTAAAATCTCAGATTTAAGAAGTCTACATATAAACGCATTTAATATGGTGAATATTTTTGACTCTGTAAAAGATGATGTCTATATGGATAGCTGTTGTCATTACAATGAACAAGGACAACAAATAGTAATTGATTTTATTGCAAATTCAATCTTATCCACTCATCACTAGATAAAGATTCAATAAAATGACAAACCAAATGCATTTTGGATTGGAGATTCAATAGCAAAATCATTAAATCTGATTTTAATTTGGAACTGCGTAATTTCATTGCCACAGGATGTGATTTATTGAACACATCTTATATACTCATTCCCATCTCTAACATCAAAGAAAGTATTGGTATAAATATTCATCCTTATCCCTTTAATTCAATCATCGGTTTCTTCCTATTTCTTGGCAAAAAGACATTCAGTTTATATGCTCAAATACGATCGGTTTTCGGATTCTTAATCCTGTAAATCCTGTCTAAAAAAAAGAAACAATTTGACAAAATAAAAACCATAAAATTCTATAGATACTATAGGTATTTCTTCTCTAGTAAAAGCAATGAAAAATACAAGTAGATTTTTGTTGTTATAAATAGGCGAATGAGTCTATGCATTAGAGAGAAAACCAAAGTATATGGGAGAATATTTTTATGAAAAAAACACTAAGTATTATTTTGGTTCTGTTTGTATTGGGACAGTGTGTTATTTTGGATCCATTGGGTTTAACAAATGATCGTATCAAAGGCTCTGAGGCAGCAAGTCAAATTAGAAGCGCAGCCATAACCCAAGATCTTCTATTAGGGATTGTCCTTATTGGAAGACCAATTATTTCTGTATGGTCTATTGTAGCAGATAAGCTAGCAGGAATCGATTCTGGAGCTTATTATCTAAAAAGTGATGTAAATAAATGCGTAAGTGATATTAAGGGCTTTAAAGGTTTTGTTCTTGGCTCTACTCTCACTGTTCTTACTTCGTGTAAACTAGACAAACCAGACGGAATACTTCTTGGTGATCCATTACCAAAACTATAAAATCTGATTTTGTTATATCGCAAAAGATTATACCTTTGCGATATAACAGTCTTAATCGCTAAACTCGAAGCTATAGGAGTTACACTCAATTAGCCTTGAAAGTAATAAATCATTTTACAAATTCCTTTAAATCAATTGCAGCTACTTTGATACATCGTTCAATGATTGCATCTAGTTCTTTCATGTTATTCGGTCCACTTTCTCCATCATGCATACGAGAAGTTGTGCCAACTCTACCATAACCATTTACGAAGAAAATATTTTCAAAACTAAGATCTAATGATTGATTTGAATAGCCCACTGTAAAGATAAAGTGACAACTCCCAGCAGTCGGCATTACATTTATAGGATTATACCCCATTCCTAACACGAACATCAATCTTTCATTTTCTTCTTTCTTTGTGGATAATCCCCGTTCACCGTATCTAAAAGTTACCCAGTCTGTTATGTTTTTTTTCCAAGTCTTAGCATCTTTTTTATATTCAATTTTATCTGCAAAGATGCGTTGTTCTGTTGGTAATAGTGTTGCACAGGATAAATTCAATAGTAACATTAGAAAGATAAAACTTCTAAAAATGAAGTTTATTGAAGTCGTATTTATACAGTTGCTTAATTTTGTTTTCTGATTCATAATAATTTCCTTTTAGCAATTGAAATAATTTAATCTCAATTGCTTCTTCAACTTTAGGAAATGCGAACAGAAAAGTAAACTATACTTTGTATGACCGAGAAAGCGGAAAACGGTGATTTTACTCACCGATTAAGCAAGAGGTTAGCGAATACAACGCACATGTCTGGCAACATCTTTTGTGAAGGATTCTATTTTGCCATTGTCCACAAAGAAATAATAGGCTGAGTCGCTAGAATATTCATCTGATGTCCAATAGTAAGTTCCTTCCGTTTTCCAGGGCTCTAGTAGTTTTACTTTAAACGCTTTTTTTAATTCTCTTCTCTTTGGTAATCTCATTTGAATGCTAGCACATTTTGCTTTTGCATCACTCCAATTCAAATATCCCTGATAGGGACTCCATTCTTTTGTCTTCCCTGTAATTTCTTCTAAGGGACTTGTGACTTTAAATTGACCTTCTGCCCATTGACCACTTAGCTTATTTCCTTTTGCAAAAGTATAAATTCCTTTTCCATGTCTTTTTCCATCTTTCCACTCTCCAACATAATTTTCACCATCTGAATAAGTATACGTTCCAATTCCGCTTGGCTTCCCGTCTTTGAATTCGCCTAAATATTTATCGCCATTTAAATGAAAATAAGTTCCTTCTCCATTTCTTAATCCATTATCGTATTCACCGATGTATTTATCGCCATCAGAATAGGTGTAAGTTCCCTCTCCATTCAGATTGCCATCTTCAAATTCCCCGACATACTTATCTCCATTTACAAAAGTATAAGTTCCATCTCCTTCTTTTTTTCCGTCCATGTATTGACCGGTGTATTTATCGCCATTCGCATAAGTCCAAGTTCCTTGTCCATTTTGACAATTCCCTTCGTTGCAGCAATCTTTGCAGTTTTTAAATTCAGCAGAATCTTTGGACTCTGCGATTAGCCCTAAGCCTATTAAGACTAGGCAAATGATTAGGATTGGTATAAGTTTAGTTTTCATTCCTTTAAACTATTTTGAATGAATTTCTTGTAAATCCTTTTTACGAGTTTAGTTTAGTTGCACAGGCATGGATTCGGTTCACTCAGACTGAAGCCGTTATTGCAAAAGAATAAACTGGCAGAATGAAAACAAACAGTAGTTCAAACAGTAGTTCTAATTTTTAACTCCACAATCTAATTTTTAACTCTACAATCTAATTTTTAACTCCACAAACTAATTTTTAACTCTACAAACTAATTTTTAACTCTACAAACTAATTTTTAACTCTACAAACATAATTTTTAACTCTGCAAACTAATTTTTAACTCTGCAAACTAATTTTTAACTCTGCAAACATAAATTTTGAAATAAAATTGAAATTTTAGCTCAAAAGTTCAATAATTCAGACAAATAACTCTGTGGGAAAAGGGCTTTTATGTTGGCGCTCGATTCATTGGAATTGATATTACGAAAGATTTAGAAGACTTAAAATCTAAGATTCGAAAAATAAAAATTGGTGAGACCGGTTATAGCTATGTGATGAGTTATAACGAAACGAATAAGGCTGAAAGGAGTCTGCTACACAAGAACAAAAAATAGCCATTGCTGAAATATTAGAAGCTGTTTCAAGGATGAATGAAATGGAATTCTTTAAGATATAAAATGAGTTTTATTTTTCTGCTATGACTAGCATTTCGTAATCATCTTTTCTAAGCTTATCTTCACGCGAAAATGCTCCAAGCTTTGCGGCGAGAATCACAATGGTTTTAAATCCAAGAGATTTTAGTAACCATGTAATTTCGGATGGAATATAATATCTTTCATTGCACTGTAACTCTTTTTTATTTCCATCATCATCTTCAATGATTGTAATATTATCATCTCGAAATGTCATAAGATCAAACGTATTGTTGTGATAGGTTGCATTTCCTTCTTGCTTGCTACCTTCCAAGAAAGATTCAATGGAATGAAAGATTGGAAATAATCCATTGAGTGTGGTAAATATCAATTTGCCTTTTGGCATAAGTGCGTTAGCCGCATTCCTTAGAATTTCAAAATTCATCTCATCCGTTTCCATTAAAGGAAAAGATCCTTCACACAGCATAATCACAAGATTGAATTGATTTTGAAAGGTTAATTTTCTAGCATCTTGTTTTTGAAATTCGATTTGTAGATTGTTTGCTAACGCTTTTTCTTTTGCTCTCTCTAATTGAGACTCGGATAAATCAACGCCTAATACATTGTAACCCCTTTTAGCTAATTCGATCGAATGCCTTCCTGTTCCACAACCAATATCTAGAATTTTAATTGACTTATCAAAATTAGCCTCTTTTTCCAGGAAGTCACATTCACCAACTGTTCCTTGCGCAAAACCTTCTTTGTCATACTTCTTTCCATAATTTTCGAATAGAGCTTCATACCATTGTTTCATTGCATTCTCCTTTCCGCTAATTGCACTTTGAACCAGACAGGTGAGTGGACTTTTTCTTATTCAGTCAGTCTGATTCTACAATGTCTTTATTTAGACTATAGGCTTGAATTATTAAAAAACCTAAAGTGGCAAATACTCCACCGAACATAATGAAAAGTTCCGCTCCATAGGCTGCGGAGGTTTCTCCTACATATACCATATAGAGTAGAGGAGCGATATATTGATTGGCAAATAAGGCAGAGAAGATCATTTGATTTCCCGCCCCACCTTTTAAGAATTGCCATAGAAATAAATTTTTATTGGCTAATACAGTAGATGCAGCTAAGCAAGCCATGAAGCACATTTCCAAAATAGAAATCCCAACTCTAGGATCAATTCCCATACTTAGATAGGTTGGATTTTCAAATAAATGTCCGATCAAACTGAGTTCTCCAGGAACCAAGGCTAGATGAATCAATATATCATCTAAGATAAAAACATTTTTAGGAGTCTTACGCAAATACACAAGAATCTCATAAATACTAAAAAGGAAAAACCCTAAAGAAGTAAACATAGAAGTCATGACCAGCGAAGAAGTCGTATTGATATGCACTGTAGGAGCGGACATTAACATCAAAAGGGAAGAAAGATTTCCCCCACCCACGATCATTAACAAAGCTACATTGACAGTAAAAGGCCAGAGAGAGAAATACCTTGTCGCCAATCGAATTCCTACGATAAAAAACAAGGATATGGCAGTGAATATCGACATAACCGGTCCATTTGGGTTATAAAACAAAGGCATTCCCAAAGCCCATGCTATAATCACGACCACTGATCCCCCAAATATAATAAAATCTAAAATCCTAGCTAATTTCTCTGAATACTTTTCCATACGATTCTCCAAATGCCTTTTTGAATCAAAATAGAATTCCAATTTCTCCTGTCAAAGGTTTAATTGTAAACCTTGACAATCTCCATTGAATGCGAACGATTGAAATGGTTTTATCAACTTGACAATTTTTAATCCAAGATTTCCTTAGAAGAGAGGCTAATCTATTTTATTTTCAAAGAAAACAAACGGTATAAAACTTTTTACGGATGCAGGGAACGGACTCTATTCATGGGGTGGAGAGATATATAAATCTGATACAGTTAGGTATTGTATACGACCTTACTCAAAAGCAGTGGGAAAGCTCATTCCAAAGTATATAAAAAACGGGAATGATAGCAAGATCCAGCACGCATTTCCAGAGACTTATTTAAAACTTTTACTCACAGACCCAAATCCTTATATGAGTGGTCAGATGTTGCAAGAAAAAATGGCAGCACAATTAAAACTCAACAATAATGCGTTTTCCTATATTGTGCGCGATGAATTTGGTCATGCAAGAGAAATATATCCTCTTTCCGCAGCCGGTGCAGAATCTATATACGACAACGGCATATTGTATTTAAAATTTATTTTAATCAACGGCGAATTAGTTACCTTTCCCTATTCGGATATCATTCATTTGAGGCAAGAGTTTCACAATAATGAAATATTTGGAGATAGCCCCATCGAAATACTAAAACCGTTATTCGAAATAGTGAAAACTCCTAGCAAAGGTTTTTTTCATACAATTAAGAAAAAGGGAATGCTTAAATGGTTTTTAAACGATAAAGGTGATATAAAGAAAAGCTCACAAAACCAAAAAGCGAAAGATTTTAAAAAGTTATATTTAAGTCCTGATAAAGAAATAGGCGATGCAAAATTAAACAGCAAGCTTGAGGTTACAGATGATTATCTACTTAGTGAGTTGCTAAAGGATGAGATTACAACAAAAATTTACAACCTATTTGGGACGAACGAGAAAATTATTCAATCTAGTTTCACATCAGACGAATGGCTAGTCTATTACCAATCAGAGATTGAACCAATCGCAAAACAATTGAGTGATGAATACACAAGAAAGCTTTTTTCGAGATACGAAAGAGAGTGCGGCAATTCAATAGTATTCACATCTTAAAATATGAAATTTTTTTTCCTTTGTATGCTTCTATCTATCGAATTATTTTCTCAGGAAAAAATTCCTGTATTGAATCAGGTATTTCCGGCTGCATCTAAAGAAGGTCGTGAAAAATACAAAGCAGAAATGTTAGATAGCATCTCCTCCGAAATGACTGCTTTTCAAAATAAAAAGAAAGAATCTGTTGTAAAGAAATCTCTTAATGCTATGAGAATATTAAATTATCTCGAAGAGGATGGTTATAATTATTTAAAGCTTGCCTTGAAAGAATATCCTTCCTTTTCAGAGGGTTTCTATTCCGATGTTTTGGAAACAATCTATACTCTTTACCGAACTGGATTTGATGAAATAATGGAAAATGTTTTTTTAACAACTAAAAGCCCAAAGCATTTCGCCGTTGCAGTGAATTATAAATTACGTTTAAATCCAGATCAGAATCTGGAATATTTGAATACTCTTAAATTCAAATTTAAAAATTCGGATACTCACCCAATACTTAGAATTCTTTCTAAGTATTTAGAAATTTCTCCCGCGGAGTATTTAAAAAAACGCCCTCCAATCGCAGAATTATTCTCGAATGATTACGGAGAAGACACCTATGTTCTTTTTAGTCTACAGAGGTTAAATCGTGATTATCCGGGACTTTGTTTTATTAAAAAACCGGATGGGACTTTTTTACGTAGAGTGGATGGTTCCATATTTTCCGCATCACAATTGGCAAGGTCTGTTTCTGATTTGCCTTCTTATATAACAAATGGAAATACACCACAGGGAATTTTTTCTATCCAAAATATCATTCCTCTTAGAAATGAAGAGATAGGACCAACACCTTCTCTTATTACTGCTCTACCGATTGAGATTTCTACAGAAAAGTATTTTCATAAGAAAAAAAATGGTAAATGGAATTTGGATTCTTATTTGAGTCTTTTGCCTGATTCATGGAAGGATTATTTTCCAATCCAGGAAGCATATATCGCCGGTGAGATTGGAAGAAATGTAATCTTTGCACACGGGACTACCGTTGATACTGAATTTTATAGGGATTACAGCTATTATCCGAATACTCCGACAAAGGGTTGTTTGTCTTCCAAAGAAATATGGTCAAAGAAAGATGGTAAATGCATTTACAGCGACCAAATCCTTTTAGTCAAAGCGATTCAAAGTATCGGAAAGGCAAAAGGATTTATGATAGTAGTAAACCTTGACGCGAAGGAAATGCCTGTTAGCCTCGATGAAGTGCTAATGGATATTCTAGAAGCAGAAGAAAAACCATCACTGTAGCTTTTAAGAATGAATAGACGCGAACTCATACAACACATCCGCCAAAGACTTGGACAAAGAAATCCAAATAGCTTTAGGCGTGGAATTACTCTCACTGTAATAGGACTCATTCATTTGCTCTTTGGCTTTTTTAGTTTATTGATTAGTATTGCTCGAATGTTAGTCATTGGAATCAAAGAGCCTTTTCTTTTTTCCCAATGGATTGGTATATACAATGTATCCTTTGAACTGAGTCCTATGCTTTTATGGATTTCCGGAATCGGTATACTTCGTGCAAAGCGATGGGGTTTTGTGATAGGATTGTTCTGGGCTTTTCTTTCTATTCTTTTTTACGCATTACTCTCTATTATCCGCAAGTTTTATTGGGGAGATTTTTCGGCTCCTTTAGGTTGGGGAAGTTGGATTGTAATTTATTACTCCATTGCATTTATTTTAGCAGCCACAGTATCTTTGAGGAAAAATAAATGACCCCGATTGATCATGCGGCTTGTGGATTAGCAGCGGGTGCGATTATGGCTCCTGCAATCAAAAAAATTTTTAAAGTCCCCTTTCGCTCGCAGTATATTGTCGCAATGATTGCTGCCCTATTTCCTGATATTGATGCAGCCTCTTTACTTTTTAGTCATGCCATCTATTATGGAAAAGAGTGGTATTCCCATCATTTCTTTTTTCATTCTTTTGCGGCTGCTGGTCTAATGTCTTTTTTATTTGCATGTATTTATATTTGTGGGGCAATCACGATACGTGGACTTCGTAATCTTACAAGAAGAGATAAGATACCACTTGAACATAGAGTATTTAAATTTTTTGGAATGTTTATTGTATCCTTTTCCTGTTACTGTGTGCATTTTCTCGGAGATTTACCAACACCTCCCGGACCCTGGAATGGAATCGCAATGTATTGGCCTTCTAATCAAATGGCTGGTGGATGGAGTAAGATTAATTGGCATAATTGGTATATCATCTATCTTTCCATTTCTTTTCTTGTATTCTTTATTCCGACTGCAATCGTTGCAGGAATTTTTTCCTCTGTAAAATCTAAATACGCTCAGTGGATTAGTAATATTATCCGCACTGCAACAGTCCTACTTGCGATGCATTTTATTTATCAGACCTATACATTTATTGATAAAAACAACTTCAAAGAAATGGGTGCTGCTAAATGGGATTCTTTGAATCGTTCTCTGATTCCAAAAGAATACATGAAAAATGCAGATGAGTATTTTGGAAAGAGCACAGTTTTTTGGCGCAAAGAGCTTTTTAATAGAGATGATTTTATTAAAATGGGAAATGCAATTCTAGCTTCCATGGAATCCTTCCATGAATTTTTATCTCCGAAAATATCTGTAGTATTGCCTTCTAGCTCTTTTGAAAAGGACATGATTTTTTATCGAAGGTTACAATCTATTTCCACTGGAATGGATGATTTACAAGAAGGAGATTTTCGCGTGTGGTATATTCGGGATTCTCTACCTGCTGGAGATTTTTTTAATAAAGGTTTTATTTTATACTATGATTCTATTATAGATAAATTTTATCTTCAAATGACAAACTCGTGGATGATTCTATTTAAAATTGAAGAGCGTGATTCCGATGGGAATGCA
>JADJFV010000039.1 GCA_016708435.1 Leptospiraceae bacterium
GGGCTAATGCATAACAATTTTGAAAAACCATACTGCTATTGAATTTATAGAGACCATTGTTCTCTGCCCAAGGGCTGTAGCACAACGAGCGCCTGTTGATTGAGAAACACCTGCAACCCAAATATTACCGGATACATCCACAGTAGTTGCAGAACCACCTATATGATTACCCCCTCCTATCGATCCAGCCAGTGAAGTTTGTAACCATGTTCCATTTGTGTTATACTTAATCAAGGTCATCGCGCTATCTGTTCCACCCGTATTCGTTATAAGATCCAAATTTCCTTTTACTCTACCTGATGCATATACATTTCTACCATAGCGTCAGCCAAATACCAGCAACTTTAATTCGCTACCACCGTTTTTTACAATTATCCATGTTATTTATGTCCCCCGTTTTATTCAGATATATTATCGTCCCGTTAATCTTAATCCTCCAGCAGGACCCCATGTGGCATTCCGGCGATGAACACGTTTGCGTTGGAATCAATCGTTAGACCCTTTTTCCAAAAACCTCCGGTTGAAAGTGGAATGACTCTAGTCCAAAGTCGCTTCCCGTCTAAATCATATTTTGTAGCAAAAGAAGTAGAAATGCCCGGATAAAGTTAAGGCTCACCGTCTAACACTCCAGTTGTGGAAACCTCCTGCATAAAGACTATTAGTCGCTGTACTGAAAAATAGGCTTCCGTATCCGGAAGCACAACCGTTGGCTGTATCTCGAACACTCACTCCGTTTAAACAGTCCAGACATTTTTTTTCGCAGTTGCCTAGAATACGGAGGCTTAAATTAAAATCAATCTTTCCGCCTGAGTTTGGCGCCGTAATCTCGGTATATAGGCTGTTAAAGGAAATCCTCCGTTCAAATAAATAGCACTACTCGGGTTCCCGTAATAGAGAGCCGGTCGATGCGTCAAACGTCAGTCCTATTGGTAGAGTCGGAGTAATGGTGTCCAGGAATTAACAACACTTCCCGAGTCACTAAGGGTAAAGAATTTACAGCGTTGCCCGGGAATAAATTTAAAGAGAAAGAGGCTCCATAGGGATACGCTTGGCAGGCGCGTCCAGGAGGTGTAACCGTAGTAAGTAGTCGTTAGAGTAGTCGGAGACACTAGGAGAGAAGAGGGATTAGCCTCTAGAGAAGCAGGATTTTCCGCTTCCTGCAAAATAACTTTCCCGTAGAGCTGAACTTAGACGTTACATCGAACGGAGATTTTTTTTTCTTTTGGCTTTTAGAGAGTTTGTAAATGGAATAAGAAATTATAAGTGAATATTTTAATTTGCATAGGCCCCTTCTTAATAGAAACTACTACAGTCTAAGCTTGTAAATTTATTTTCCAACTCATTTCTTTTTTATAACTCTTTTACATTATTAGTTGTATTCTCAGTCCTTTCTCCTTTTGTTCTTTTGAATGAAAGTTTGCAAATCTATTGATAGTGTTTAAAAGAACTTGGTCGAATTAGTCTGATGACATGAATTCTGGCTACCGGAAACATACGTAGTAAGCTCTGCTTAGGAGACTCCTTTGATTTTTACTTTCAAATCTATCTACTTTGATTTTTATCTCAGAAGAAAAGTTCGGAAGCTCCGGAGATGTCAAATATACGGATAATCGAATTCAAATCATTCTTTAGATTTCGCTTGTTTTGAAATATTTTAATTTCTTTAACCTTATACCATTCTGAAAAGAAAATTCAATCTGGCGAGAAGATGAATTTGTAGACGAGAATCCGCAACGATTACTGGCGATTCATCGTTATTAATGACAGTGTTTTGAATGCTCTGTTTTAATTCATTGATCTTTATCTGCAATTTTTCAATCAATACAATTTTGACAAATTTCTTTTTTTTTTTTTTTTTTCTCATGATTAGAGATACTTGTCTGTAAGCCGGTCGCATAGGCTCCCGTGTTGTATGCATCATCCGAGGCTAATTCGGGATGTGGTTTTTTTTCGCTGGTAGGATTGCTTGCATTTGTTTGTGCAAATACAAAACCGGGAATAGAAAGAAAAAATAAAGTGCATAAGAAAATTTTCATGAAATAACTCCTTTTTTTATCATTGCTGATAATGTAGATATTATCGTTATGTCACAGACTTTTGGTCAAGGGAAAAAAAGGTTCTGGTTTATGAATAAATTTCTTTCTTTGCTTGCGGTTTATTTTACGTTTTTGTTCTTTCCTCTGGCAGTTGTCCGTTACTTTGCAAACTAAAAGAAGAATTTCTTTTGATTGATATCTTTTTTATATCGATTGTAATATATTAATTGATAAAATGCAATGCTTCTTGCGTTATCAATTACAATTTAATGGATAGCTTCTCTTCTGTCCAAGAATGCACTGAATAGACTAACTTCTATTATCTGCATATACACTATTATTGTCAGCAAATACCTGTTGCTTCTAAAATGCGGTAATTTCATATTATCCGTTTCACTGAAAAAGGTGTTAGGTTTACTCGCTATGCATTTGCATTTCTCTAGTCCAATTTTTAAATCTTGTAGATTTAAGAAACATGCTTGACGAATTTTTCCTTCTTCTCTAAATTTTATCCGTTGAAAAAAATCTTTAACTGAATTCTTTTATTTATTGTAATGGAAATAAATTTACTTTTATCAGGACTCACCGAATGAAACACAGCCCAAATTATTTCTTTGTTTTGTGTATTCTTTTTACTCTATCCATTTTTTCTCAGACAAGAAATTCTGATAAACTTTTCACACCTAAAGAGGAATTGAATAGAGAAATTGAAGAACTAAAGCAAGAAAAGAAAAGACTAGAAGAGGAAATTCGAAATCTAGATAAGGCAAAGGAAAAGAATTTACTTCCAAAAGAATCTACTTCTTCAAATACAGATAAAACATATAAGGAAGAAGATTTCTTTAAATTGGAAGACAACATTGTAATCACAGCTTCTAGGAAAGTTCAAAAAGTTTCCGAAGCTCCGGCTTCCGTCTACGTAATTACAGATAAACAAATTCGTGCGAGAGGATACAGAACATTAGTCGATGCACTCCATGATGTGCCCGGCTTTGATTTTCAACATACTTATGGCGTTTACCCTGAACTCATTCATCAGCGCGGATTAGTTGGAGAGAATAATCGAACCTTGGTCTATGTAGATGGGGTTCCTGATAATAATATTAATGAAAATGCAGTGCTAGCAGGCACTATTCGTTTTCCGCTGAATAACGTCGCTAGAATTGAAATTGTTTCCGGTCCAGCTTCTGCTCTTTACGGTGCCAATGCTTTTAATGGAATTATCAATATCATCACTAAAGATGGAAAGACTCATCCAGGAAATCACGTTGATTTCACTTATGGAGGGTGGGAAAAAAATTTAGCAAATCCAGGATACTCCGCTAGCTTTTCTGCTAGAGGCAATTCAGGTGTAAACGCAAGTGATATACAATACAGTGTAGGTGGATATTATTATAAAACTGATGGACCTAATTTTTCTAATACAGGAAGACTTGATAAGCCAGGATTCGAAAATAGAGCCAATCAAAATGATATAAATTATTTTACAGAAACAAAGGCTTGTGGTGGTGTTTGTAACCAGAATGCAAATGCAATTGGCAATTGGTGGTCTCCTACTTACAATAATTCGAAAGAGGATACTTATAATTTGTCGGCAAAGTTTAGTAAAGGTGGATTTCGTTTTCAAACAGTGAATTGGCAATACCAGCAGGGGCAGGGGACATTTGGAAATGGGACAGAGCAAATTGATAGCAACCAAAGAGGATTGGATACAGGAAAATTTGATTCTAGAAATTTAGCTCGACTATATGGAATCATAAAAGACCCAAAAAACATTGGAACAGGAGGTTTCATTGGGTCTCACTGGGATTTTAAAAATAATAGTGTAACAGTGGGTTACCTCCATAAGTTCTCAGAAAAGCTCAATTTAGACAGTGAGCTTGTTACCCGCTCTACGCAAATTTTAAGTTCAAGCAATGAATTCTATCCAAATTCAACAGACACCTCTGCCTACTATCGTCCGAACGATGTATCTCCTGCTGCTGGTGCAAAGGCTATTCGTGGCGCATCTGTTTACTCAAGACCGGATAATAACTATCAGCTTGAAGAGAAGCTTCAATACAATCAATCTGATAAACTTTCCACTACGGCTGGTTTAGTAGTCAGACAATTTATTACTCCAAAAGATTATAACAGTTATGAACGATTTACCTACAATACCTATTCTGGTTATATACAACAAATCTATAAACCTGTTGAAAAAATCGTAATCACAGCCGGAGTCAGACATGATATTTCAACAACCTACGGTAATGCAACAAATCCAAGGCTTAGTTTTATCTTTAAGCCTAATAGTGATTTGACGCTAAAATTTTTATTCGGAACAGGATTTAGAGAGCCTTCTGCAAAAGAGCTTTTTACCCAAACTGCTCAGAGAAAACCAAACCCAGCACTTCGACCGGAACTCATGAGAGCACATGAAATTGGTGTCGGCTATCGCTTCTTTAAGAAGTATTATGTTTCTGGACAGGGATATTATAATAGAGTTACGAACTTGATTTTGGAGTTTGCTACGACTGATACAACTACTTTGAATGGAATTGTCCCCAAGAATCCCTGGCAGCAATATCAGAATTTAGGAATTGCGAGAATCTATGGATTTGAACTAGAGACTAATCTGCATTTGCTTGACCAGTTACAGTTTTTTTTAAATTACACTTATACAAAAGGAGAATATGATAGGTTACCCTCAACACTTCAAACCTCACCGGCTACGACTGGAAGAGTTGGAGACAATCCAATCGAAGATTTAAATATGAGCGCCTTTAGGCAAGCAACCGTTACCCCCCAAACACCGAATGGACTTAATACTGTTCCTCGCTCAGGGCAAATTCCGAATATTGCGCCTCATAAAGTAAATCTAGGATTCACTCTGTTACCATTTCCTAATCTTTCAATCTACACTGGCATAAATTATGTAGATATTAGACGTACCGTTTCCACTGACCCTGTGCGAACTGTGAAAGGATACGCAATGCTAAAATTAAATATTCGCTATGAAAATTTTATCTATGAAGGTCTATATCTGCAACTTCATGTGAATAATTTGTTCAATGAACAATTCTATGATCCCGGAATTCGCTCTGCGACAGGTACTTACTATCCGACCATGCATCCATTAGAGAAACGTAATATATGGTTTACGGTTGGCTATACATTTTAGAATTTACTTTTTAGGAAACTCAATTATGAACTTAGTCCCGACATTTACAGTGCTTTCTAATCTTCTTCGTAAGGAAAGGTTACTATGAATTTGCTGCCAGCATTTGGAATGCTTTCTACGGAAATTGTTCCTTTATTAAGATGAATAAAATCTTTGCATAGAATGAGTCCAAGACCGGATCCGCTTTCTCCTTGCGTTCCTTTGGTAGATTTATTGCTATTATTCGCAAAAGGTTAGTTAAAAAATCTCTTTGAATACCTATGCCATTATCCGCTACAATGATTTCGATAAAATTTCCTTTTGTGCTTATAAGAACTTGAATCTCTCCACCTTCCTTGGTAAATTTAATAGCGTTGGAGATTAAATTTCTGAAGATAGTTTCAATCATCTTCTCATCTAGGAATACAAAGTAATTTCTCTCACACTGAAGAGAGAGTGAAATTTTTTTAGTTTTGCACCTGCTCGTAAGAGATCAAAAACACTTCTTATCAATTCATTGATATCAAAAGCGAGATGGTTCATAGTTGAGATTCCCTTTTTGTGATTTTGCCCAGAGTAATAAGTTTTCTAAAAGAAGATATGCCTGCCTTGCGGATGCATTGATGAAATTCAAATTTTCAATTAGATTCTTTGTTGAACCTTGTTCATATTCTAATTCTATTAGTTCAGAAAAGCCCAGAACTCCATTGAATGGTCCACGTAGATCGTGACCAATAATGGAAAAGAATTTGTCCTTTGTTTGGTTTGCAATTCTTAGATTGTCAGCCGTTTCTAGTAATGTTGCATTGCTATTTTCTAAATCAATTCTTTGTTGTTTTATAATTCGATCTTGCTGGAAGCGTCTAATAGAGTTATTCCACATGATAATTGTTAAGAACATTCCTATTCCAATGAAAGTAAAACCGTTCGCACGATTCGACAATAGTATGTCTGGATTATTTTGGGATAAAGATAAAGCAAAGAAAATAATAAATAGGCAATGATAAAAATTGGAAAGGGAGATAATTGGCTTAATTAGCACGGTCATCGGAATTAAAATACAAATGAGTAAGAAGGGGGTAATGGCAGATGTTACAAGCTGATCTAGCACAGTAATGGAAACACCGAAAACAATTGCCATAAAAAAAACCGAATAAAGTAAGAACTGTATTACCTCTTTCCTGAAATTATTGTTTCGTTTGTGGTAATTAAAAATAGATCCGATGGCGATAAAAAAATCATTAGGAATAGATGCGAGAGGATAATTCCTATTCGCCAAAGGTATTCAATTTCTTTATTCGGGTCAAGATTGAGATAGAAAAGAATGATATGAAATAAATTTACAGGAATCCAAAAAATGGACATTACAGAAATATATTGAACGTTGCGATCAAATACTTCATTTGCTATAATGCTTTCATTTAGCTCGGATTTCTTAAAAAAAGTAAACCATTTCATCTTGAATATTTAGATAAAACTCCTTCACACACTCCACAGTATCGAAGCAGTGGCATTTAGAAACAAATTTCTTGTCAATGCTGTCTTATTTTCAAAAAACAGGATTGTATTCAATTCGATAAAAGATTTTTTTTTAGACAGGATTCACAAGATTTACAGGATGGATAATCTCGAAACCCAATTTAGCTTATGTCTGTCGCAAATGATATAGCGAATTAGTTCACCTTAGGTTCCCAATGCAATGCTCAGCTAAATGCTGGATTTGAATTGATATACACCTTGCCTTTTATATCAGCAGATTTAGTTTAGACAGGAAAATGCTAATTAGCTCCCAAAATAGATTTATTATTAGACTTTTATTTATAACAAGTCTCTTACTTTTTTACGTCTCCGCCATATTTGCCAATGATATGGAGAACGAAAAGAAATCTTCTAAACAAATACTTAGACTTACATGGGAAAATGATGTCTTCTTGTTAACAGATCGTGAATATACAAATGGAATTCGAATGGAATATGGTGTATATAAAAAATGGTATACTCCTTCTAGCTTTGCTCTAAATGGATTAACATCAATTATCCCCTATCTAGCCAATCCAAGTTATCACTACTCAGGAATTTCTGGACTCCAAACTTACAGACTCCAACGAATCTAAGCCGCTCTGATATTGTTTATGGAGAAAGACCCTATAGTAGTTTGGGGCTAGCAGCAAGCAGTTCCACTGTTTGGTGGAGCAAAAGTTCTTTAGATTGGAATTTGATTTAGGCAAGATTGGTTCTGATGTGCAAGGCAAAAGCATTCAAACAATCATTCATAAACTTATACAGGCACCGATTCCGCAAGGCTGGAATAGTCAGATTCCAAATCGAAATGGTTTTCAGATTAATATGGATCATAAGTATTTTTGGAAGAAAGAAATTGGGTGGCAAACAGGTGTTAAACTCGGAACCTTTGATACATCACAATCGGTCCTGTGTTTCGATGGGGAAAAATTTCTAGTCCTGTCTCTCATGGAACTTTATTAAATGATTCAAGTCCGATTTATCCTACGGAAGAATCGGAAATGTATTTTTGGATAAGACCACAGGTTAAATATCAATCGTTAAACACAACCTTGCAAGGCACAGGGAAGGGGCTTCCAGATTCAAGTAATCTAAATGAGTTAAGCAACTTGGTTTCTCAAACACAGCCGAACTCGTTAATCGGAAGTCCGTTGTATTCCCAAGTCAATGAAGATAGAGATGCAAATTCTATGACAAGATTTTTAGTCTATGAAGAATTATTACACCAAGAAACTTCTAAGGGTTGAATTATTTAATCTTCAATTCTGTTTTTAATGGAGGAGCTCCCATTGATTCAGGTGCGAAATCATTGATTCTTTATGATATATCAAATCACAATTTGAACCGAGCAGATTACCAATTCTTGGATTATTTTATTCTTGATACTCTATCAAGAAGTGAAACTAAAACACAAAATATTTTCTCTAAATACATTGCCTATCAATATCTATTTCGAAATGAACCGGATAATAAAAATAGCCTCGCGTTGGCTTCTGCATTACTAATAAACGAAAAAGATGGAAATCAAAGATATGGAGTAGAACTAAAACATTTACAAGGAAAAATAGCAACAGGGTTTTTGTATAATAATTCAGATTGGTATTTTCAAATTGCAGCAGAAGTCTCAACTTTAGAATACAAAGCGGCTAATTCTGTATTGCCGTATCATCGCTACGCAAGTTTACAAATGGGAAAGAAGTTTTAGTTAAACGCGTTATAACTTTATTTAGAAGTAGCAACTTTGTATCAAGGGCAAGTAAACTGAAAATTCTTTGAGCCATATATTGTTTCCCATGCTGTTTTCTTTTCACTGTGAAAAACCCATTGAATTTCTTTTGCGTCAACTCTAGACTTGAGGCCATCTATGATTTGCCCCACCTTAGCAATATAGTCAGCACTATAATCCCTTGTATTAAGCATTATATTGGTAGCATAGAAATTTCCTTTCCGCATAGGTTCCATTTTTAATTCCGTCGGAAATTCTAGTAATTGTTGCAATATGGTCTGCTGCAGTCGAGGTAGATGTAACTACGTTTTCACATCCACCGCCTATAAAAGTTAAGTTCTTCAGATGGATCATGTGTGTAAAATTCGATTTGGATTTTTGGTTTCAGGCACCGTATGTTTTGTCATCTGCTGTATGATTTGAACTGCTTGCTAAAACTAATGTAGTAAATTTTTTGGAATAACTCGTATTAACCCTTCTGTTAAACTGTTTCTGCATTGTTTCCCAGTCAATTGCATTTCCATGGTAGCATTGTATGTAAACCTCCAATATTGTCTGAAGGAGTTACTCCTAATAGAAGTTATACGATATACTACATCCGCATAATTCTCATTAGACTCATGTGCGTGCGCATCAACCTCGAAAACCTTTATCTTCTTTGATATATCTAGAAGATTTTATTATTGTATTGCTCATAACTGCTTGCAGTATCACTAAGAGCTTTATTGCCGTTTAAAAATCGCCAATCAGATTCGTAATTTAATTTTGCACCTTTAGAATAGATT